>DATCMG010000034.1:0-8759 GCA_036563555.1 Roseomonas sp.
ACCAGCCGCCCGGCGCCTCCGCGAAGACCCGGAGCCTCGTCCCTCGCGGGATGACGCGCAGAACAGCCCCGCCGCCAGTCGGGTTGCTGCGGAGGTTGACCGGATGGGCCGAAGTGGTCGTCACCGAGCTCCGTAAGGGCGTGCTACCACTAGGCGGTGGCGGCAGGACTGGAGACGCCAGCGCTTCGGTCGCAGGTGGTGAAGGCACGATCGGCCGCGGAGGTGTCGCTCCTCCTGGCCCTGGGTTCGACGTGTCCGGCACGGGCGGCAGGGGCACGACGGTCCGGGCAGAAGTTGGTCCGCCCCCGTCGTAGCATCGGGTGTTCGTCTCCACGTAGGTGCGCGTGGCTTCCGCGCTGCTGGAGGCGACGAACTGCTCGATCCGGTCCATGTTCGGACTGACGACCGACACGAAGGGAAGGTACGGATCCGCGCGCTCGCCAGTGAGGTTCACCTGCCCGCAGACCGCATAGCCACCCAGGGCCTGCCTGTGGGCGATCACGCCCCTGAGCTTGGCATCCGAGGTAATGTTACGGAGTGTTGAGCGCAGCCGGTCCTCGGACGCCTTGATGGCGGCCGTAGCCTGAGCCTCAGCTCGCGCCGCCTGTTCGGCCTGCTGGCGCTTCCTCTTGGTGTCTGCGTCGTCGCAAGCCGCCATGACGAGCGATGCCATCAGCAATGGCGCTGCAATTCTCATGCGCATGCATCAGCCTTTAGCTTCGATCATGTTGTAATGGCCACAGCAGCCCGAGATGGCGCCTCGTCGTCATTGAGTTCGAGAAGGACCGCCCCGAACGGCTCGGCCTGCTCCAGCGCGACGGCTCCGTCCTTTGCGAGTTCCAGTCCGGCGACGAGGGTACTGGCCAGCGCCGCCCGGAGCCGCAGCGGTCGGTCCGGTAGCTGCCTCACGACGGGTGGCAGGCAATGCTCGAGCGGCAGGCCCCTGGGGTGCTGCTGGAGTAGTTCGGTGATGCGCTGCATGGCATCCGGGATGCGCCAGAGGTCGCGCGGGGTGGGACGGTAGGTGGGCGGCGGCTCCGTCCTCGGCCCTTCCCTGCCCTCCAGCATGGCGAGCGTCGCCTCCAGGAAGGCGACGTAGAGCTCCGCCTGGGGTCTTGCTGGCGGTGGGGCGCTCAGGCCTTGGCCGAACACCTGATGCCCGAGTTGCGGCCTGGAGGCGAGCCAGTCCGCCCCGGCCCGCATGCGGGCGAGCTCGTCCAGCATCTCGAGCCGCCGCCGCGCCTCTGCCCCGGCCGCCTCGGCGGCTTCCGGGCTGGCAGGCGCCAGCAACTGTGCCTTGAGCAGCAGGAGCTGGCTGGCCATGACCAGCCAGTCCGCCCGGCGCTCGAGGCGGATCTGTCCGCCACTCCTCTCAATGGCGGTCACGAGCTGGTCGGTCAGCATCAGGATCGAGAGCTGACCGAGGTCAATCCGCTGGCGGCGCACCATCTCGAGCAGGAAGTCGAGTGGTCCCTCGAAGCCCGCCACGCTGAGATGGGGTGTGGCAGCGGAGGAGGACGGACGCGCCTCGGCCAGCCCCTCACCCACGCCGGCGCGCCTTGCGGGCCGGGCCCCCCCTGCCCTGCTCTGTCCCTTCCCCGGCCGCCGGACCCACGACATCCTTTTGCGGCGCGTAGTCCGGCTGCAGCATGAAGGAGAGGTCCGGCCAAGTGCGGCGGACTTGGAGGATGGCCTGCCAGGGCGACCAGTCGGCCGACCAGAAGCCGACCCGCATCTCGGCCATCTTCTTGCGGCGCCCGTCCAGCGTGCCCGGCAAGGCCTCGACCTGGCGGAGCGGACGGGTCACGCCCCAGTGGCTGGAGAGCCAATCCCGACTCGCCCCCTCCTCCGGCCCGAGGGCCAGGATCGAGGGCGGGACCGGCAGCAGCCGGTGCAGGTCGAGGGGACAGCGCCGGTCGGTGTCAATCCGGGCCAGCGCCCGCTGGTGGTTCAGGGCGGCCGCGTCGCGCAGGCGCCGGGCCAGGAGCTTGGCGCCGGAGAGGCTGATCGCCCGCACCCCGTCCTGGGGCGCGGCCATGGGGAGGAGGAACTCCTCCTCCAGGGCGTCGAGGTCGAGCCGCCACGGGATCACGCCCGAACCGGCCGCCGCCGCCCGGAACCGCGCGACGGCTTCAGTCGGCCCGGTCACGGTCAGGGTGTTGCGCAGCCAGTCGGTATGCGCCCGGGCGGGCCGCCAGGGGAGGTCCTGTGAGTCCGGCTCCAGCTCCCCCCAGCCGTGGAGAGCAGCCCCCCTTCCCGCCCCAGCCTCCGTCACAGGTCGAGCAGCGGCACGGGGCTGTCCTGGGTGATCCTGGCCCGGCGGCGGTAGCCCTGGGTGGTGGCGATGCTCTTCTGCCGGGTGTGGTGCATCACCTGCTCCTCCGGCGCGCCCGTGAGGTAGGCCTCCGCGATGAAGCCCGCGCGCAGCCCCTGCGGCGACAGCCGCTCGCCCTCATCGACCGTCAGCCGGGCCATCGCCGCCCGGCGGCGCAGGATCTTCCACACGCCCTGCGGGCTGAGCCGGTCCTCCAGCGCGCCTCCGGGGCTGAGGCGCCGGAACACCGGCCCCCACTCGATCCGGGTACGGCGGAGCCACTCCTCCATCACCCGCACCGGGCAGGAGAGCGGGTTCAGCCCGCGCGGGATGCCGATCCGGGTTCCCTCCTCTTCCGGGTCGCGCCTGGAGCGCGGGATCAGCAGCGTCATGCCATCACTCGTGAAGCGCAGGTGCTCGCGGTCGATTGCCACCAGCTCCGAGCGCCGCAGCGCCCCGGCAAATCCCAGCAGCAGCAACGCCCGGTCGCGCAGGCCCGCGGTGTCGGTCCCGCAGCTGGTCAGCAACTGCTTCACCTCGGCCGAGGTGAGCGCCGCGGCCGGGCGGGAGGGCTTGCCGGGAGCCGCGAGGATGCCGCGCAGCGTGGCAGCAATCGCCGGGTGCCGCGTCTCCCAGAGATGGCTGGCCAAGCGGTGCTGGCGGGCGATGGCGGCCAGGCGCCGGCGCAGCCCACTGCGCCCGAGGGACGAGGCTAGGCTGGCAAGGTGGTCGGCCACCACCTCCGGGGCGGCCGGGAGCGGGGCAATGCCGCCCGCCTCGCACCAGGCACAAAAGGCCCGCCAGTCCGAGGCATAGGCGCGCCGGGTGTTCTCGGAGAGCGCCCTCCCGGCATAGCCGGCCGCCCTCGCCACCATCTCGCCCACCGGACCGGCCAGCATAGTTAGAGCCTCGGGCGGGAGCGCGTCCACCTCTAGGCGACGCACAGCCGGGGGCACGGGTGGCGGCCTGTCCGATAGGCAATCCGTCACAGCACGTCCCACGGGTTCACCAAGGTTAGGCCGAGACCGTCAAAATCGGCGGTGTTCCGCGTCGCCAGGACCGCTCCGTGGGCCAGCGCCATGCCTCCGATCAGGCCATCGGCCATGGAGATCGGCCGACCAGCCACCTCGCGTGCCGCCCGAGCCGTCGCGTAATGCTCCGCGCAACTCGCATCGAGAGGCAGAACCCGATCCGCGAAACCCTCAGCGAGGAGGCGCTCGAAGAGGCTCTCGAGGCTGGCGCGACGCTGGCCGTCCGGCAGACGGGCGAGGCCGTAGCGGATCTCTGCGACGACGAGGCTCGGCAGGAAGAGCGTCTCCAGATGCCGGCCGGCGAGGAAGCCCGTCACCCGGATGTTGGGATGCGGCCGCATCAGCTCGGAGACGATGTTGGTGTCGAGCAGGATCACCGCTCCTCGCCGCCGAAGATCGGAGGCCGTTCCCGCTCCGCGGCGCGCAGCGGCAAGGCGAGGTCAATCCCGCGCTCGGGGCCGAAAAGGCGTGCGGCGATGGCGGGCAGGGTTTCGCTGCCTGAGGCCTCGCGGGCGATGGCGGCGCGCAGGAGTTCACGCGCTTCTTCCTCAAGAGAGCGGCGGTGCCGACGCGCCCGTGCCTTCAGCTGGTCGCGCAGGGCCTCGTCGACATTCCGGATCAACAAGCTCGCCATGCTGCCTCCCCTACGCCACCCAGTATGCTATCAGCTGCTAGCAAAATTCGCCAGGACCTTGTCCTGATGCCAAAGCCGGGGAATGCGGCAGTTTACCCTACCCCGGTGGTCCGGGGATCCGGCGAATCCGTTGCAAAGTTTTGGCAGCGGCTGGCGGCTGACAGTCTTGGGCGCTCGAGGCAGGCTTCTGTGGGCAGTTGAGCGTCCTTCAGCAGGCGGTGTTCCGCCTGACGCTGCGCCAGACCGAAGGCCTCATCGCCTCCAACATCGGCCTGCTCAGGCTCGACCTCGCCGTGCCCGACCACAGCACGATAAGCCGCCGGGCCGAGACGCTGGGTGTGCCGCGCCGCGCCCGGGGCGCAAGCTCGTACACCTGCTGGTGGACAGCACGGGATTGAAGCTCTGCGGCCCAGGCGAGCGGCTTGTGGAGAAGCACTGCACGAGAACGCGGTGCGGGTGGCGCAAGCTCCATCTCGCGATGGAAGCGCGTCATGGGTGACGGCCTAAGCTCGCAGACCGGTGGGCGTCAGGAAGCCGATGTGGCCCTCGCCGACGACGTGCTGAACCGCATGCTCGAGCTCGCCTGTGACCCATGCGCTAGGCTGGCATGACGATCTCCACCTAATCCGCGGATCTGCCGTCCGCGCCGCCCTGGAGGCGGCCTGGACGTGGTGCTTCGGCCTCACATGCCCTGGAGCACCGAACGGATCTCAGCAGCCATGGCGGAGACGCGGCCCTGTCCCTGGGCCAGCAGGATCGCTCGCTCAGCCATCTCGCAAGCCTCGATGGCGCGTCCCTTCGCCTGGGCTTGTTGCGCGTATTGGAGCCAGACCAGGGCCTGTGTATGCGCGGCTCCCTTGCTGGGCGCCCGGCGCAGCAAGGCCGCGCCGCGATCGAACTGACCTGTGCGCAGATGGCTCGCGAGCAGGAAGGGGCGGGAGGGATTCGCCCGTCTCGCATGTCGTGCCACCCGGCGTACCAGCTCGTCATCATGCGACCGGGCCGCCTCGATCAGCGCTGCCACCAGGGGTGTGCTGGAGAAGGGCCGAACACTGCCATGGCCGACGAAGGGCATGCCAATCAGCACCGTTTGCGCAATGTGCTCGCGGATCCTGGCCGCATGCCATGCATCGTGTCGGTCGTGCGGGTCGTGAAAGAGGTATAGGCGCCCATCGGCAGGAAAGGAGTTCAGCTCCATTCCCTTATGCTTGTCCTCGCGGAAGTGCTCGGCGAAGGGTTGGTGCTGTCCCACCAGCTGGGCCGGATCGATGGTCCACTGCGGCGAGCAGGCGATGGCTGTCCGAGCCCCCAGCCGCGCGGCGTGGCGGATGGCTCCATACGCCCCCATGGAGAAGCCGTAGGTGATGCGGTGGCCGTGCCCCTCCAGCTTCGGCAGGCTTGCCTCGAGCGAGCGCCGCATGAACTCGTCCGAGAACCACCGCTTTCGCTTGGCGACGAAGCCGAGCGCGGGAACGCCAAGGCGCTGCAGGGGCTCTCCTCCCCAGAAGCGGCGGCCATCCGCCTGCATCATGAGCTCGCTGAAGGTGATGACGAGGTAGTCGGCCGTGCCTGGCTGGTAGAAGACCTGCGCCGCGTGGTCCTCGTGAAACATCATGGTGGAGGCGCTCAGTTCCTTGCCTCGCCAGGTAGCGGCGCGCGCAGCATCTCGCCAATGGCGAAGGTGATGTCCACCCAGGCCGCCGCGCCGGCTTCATCGCCCTGGTCCAGCAGTTCCTGCATGCGTCTGCTGGCCTGCGCCTTGGCGCCTTCGCCGTGCTGATCGATCAGGATCTTCGCCGCCCGGTAGCTATCGATCCCCACCTCGTATCGAGGAAGGCGGAGCGCTTGTCCCCCTCCGCCCATTACGCCTTCGGCTCCTGCATGCGGGCGACGTCCAGCGACAGCATCAGCGCCTCGCTTACCGCCTCGGCGCCGTCGATCGCGGCTGCCTGCGTGGCGGCCCAGGTCATCACCGCCACCGCGACCTCTCTCGGGTGCCAGCCCGCCTCCTCGGCCTGGACCGCGAGGGCTGTGAGGGACGGCGACATGGCCTCGCCGCAAAGGGAGAAGCGGCGTCCGGGGTGGACATCTCCGGGGAGAGGGGGCGGGATCGGATTGGCGGAGGCGGGCATGCCGCTAAGTTGCCAAGGCCGGTGGCGGTTGCCCAGGGCTACAGCCGTGACACCATGGGCACCATGATTCGCGCACGTCCTCGCTGCCTGGCGTCCATCCTGCTGGCTGCTGCCCTGCTCATAGCGTCCCCAGCCTGGGCCGCCGAACTGGCCGGCCGGGTTGTGGGCCTGTCGGACGGCGACACCATCACGATCCTGACCCCGGAGCGCCAGCAGGTGCGGATCCGGCTTGGGGAGATCGACACCCCGGAGAGCCGGCAGCCCTACGGCACGCGGGCGCGGCAGGCGCTCTCGGATCTGGTTTTCGGCAAGGATGTGCGGGTGGTGGTCCAAGACACCGATCGCTATGGCCGCACGGTCGGACGGGTCCATGCGGGCCCGCTGGACGTGAATGCCGAGATGGTCCGGCAGGGCGCCGCCTGGGTGTACCGCCAATACAGCCGGGATGCCCAACTGCTGCGCCTGGAGGCGGAAGCGAAGGCGGCACGCCGGGGGCTCTGGGCACTGCCGGAGGCGGAGCGCACGCCGCCTTGGGAGTGGCGGGCCGCGGAGAGGAATGGCGGGGGCACCTCACCTGCCCCGGCACCGGCGCCTCCGGCACGGTCCTCACCGGCCGCCGCCAGCGGTTTCACCTGTGGTGCCAAGCAGTACTGCCGGGAGATGACGAGCTGCGCGGAGGCGCGCTTCTACCTCAGCCAGTGCGGGCTCTCGCGGCTGGATGGGGACCGCGACGGGGTGCCGTGTGAGACACTGTGCAGGTAAAACAGCTGCCGCGGTCTGATGTAAGGGATCCGAAGCCTCGGTATCCCGGTGGGAGGGTGTGCCGTTACTGGGCTGAAGCTCAACTCAGGGACACCCTTATGCCCAAGATCCGGTGCGGTGCCAGCCTCGCATCTCTTCTCGCCCTCCTCCTGACGGCCTGCACCCAGGGCATCTCTGCGCCAGGCGCAGTGTCTGCCCCTGCCACTATCGAGGATGCTGCCTATGCCTGCCGCATGCGCGGCGCTGCGGCGGAGGACGCTTACTACTGGCCCAGGAGGTCGCTCGGGATCGATGGGGCGGTCGTGAGGGCCCAGACCACCGACGCATGCCTGGCTGCGTACCGGCAGACCGGATCGTTGCCGCAGTAATCCAGAGCACCCGCCCGGCGTGCTGAATGACAAAGCCCCGCCGGTCGGGGCGGACCCGCTTCCCGCTACGTGGGGCCGCTGCGGGATCACCCTCTTATCCGCCTGAACGGTTTTCAGGTCGTGGACCAGAGGCGCCCGCCAGCTAACCCCCCCTCACCTGGAATTGGCTTGCTGATGCAGTCGAGGGCAACGTTAGGTTGCAGACTTCCTCGTATGAAAGCGGCCAAGATGACCCCCGGCACAGCGAGCTTGGCTCTTCCTCAGCAGGATGGCGACACCGCCATGCGCCTCATGGTCCTCGAGATGACCGTCGCCGCCATTGCAGCGCGGCTTCCGCGGGCCGACTTGGACGAGATCGCGTCCTTGCTGGTGTTCGTGGCGAAGGGATCGGACGCTACGGGCGACCTCGCCAACTCGCCTGAGGATTCGCCCGACCTTATCTGGGCCGGGCACCACGCGACCAAGCTCCTCGAGCGCATTGCGATCTCTCGTAAACCGGGTCGTAACCCGGACGAGTTCGGTCCTGACGTGCCGCCCGCATAGTGTGTGGTCCCCGGATGTCTGGCCGTTGCAGGCTTCGCCGCCCTATCGCCCCGACACTCTCCCCCTGAGCCACGGATCCGGACCTGTCACAAAGTCTGACAGGAACCAGTAACGGGACCGCTGGTGCCGATGCACCTCATTGAAATACGCAATGTTCTGAATGCGGTCCAACTCTTGCCCTGACCCTTCCCATGGCGAGGCGCAGTTGAATGTGTCCGCCGAGGAAACAGGCCATGGGGACTATGCTGATCATTGTCATCCTCCTCGCCGCCTTCACCGGCTACATCGCGGGCAACCTCATGGGGCACCAGACCTTGCGGGATTTAGAGAAGTGGCGGGCTTCTCCGCCACGGCAGCGTCCCCTTTGGTCGGACCGTTAAGGCGGTTTTTCACTGGCTTCCCAGCCACGCGAAGCCCTGCCGGTTAGGGCGGACCCGCTTGCCGCTATGGGGGGCCGCTGCGGGGTCCACCACCCTACCCGCCTGATGCTCCCCACCTGGTTCGCGGATCCGCCAGCACTCCCTGGCGGACTTCATGCACGGTTGCCCAACGATCAGACATCTCGGAGCCGCGCGGCCCGCTGGACCGGCCAGGTGTTGGAGCGCATCGCCCGGCTGCATGCAGGCTACCGGTGATCTCAACCTGGACCTTCGCCATCTCGGCTGCTCCTTTAGCAAAGGATTGCCGCCTCTCCGCGCATCTGGTCCATAGGGCCGATGACGCCCTTCCGACAGGCTTTTTCTGCCGCCACCATCCTGATCGCCGCCTCATCTGGGTTGCAGGCGCAGAATGTGCCGCGCCCGTCTCTGCCCCCTACGGCCGGCAAGTTCATCGAAATCATTCTCACTGATGGTCGGGCACCGGTGTGGATTGCTGCGCTTGAGGTCGTGCGTGTTGCGGAAATCGCCAACCAGACAGTTCTGGACACCACCGCCTGGGTGCAGCAGCGGACCGATGAACGGGTCGAGCCGATTG
>DATCMG010000705.1:0-2890 GCA_036563555.1 Roseomonas sp.
GGTCGAAGCGGAAGTGCACCTCGGCCAGTGGGCTGAAGGCCTCAGTGAGGTCCTGCAGCACTACGCTGCAAAGGCGCTCAATCAGCCCGCGCTCGATCGTCGTGTAGGGGCGCCCCTCCACGCGCATGGGTGAGGTGCCGCGTCGGCCGCCGAGGAGGACGTCCACCACCGAGTAGATCAGGGCGGAGTCCACGACCACCAAGCCGTAGTTGTCCCACTCCTCCGCCTTGAACACGACCAGCATGGCCGGTAGCGGGATGGAGTTGAGGTAGTCGCCGAACCGGAGGCTGTTGATGCTCTCGATCGATACCTCGACGTTGTCCTGCGTGAAGTTGCGCAAGCTGGTGGACATGATGCGGACGAGCCGGTCGAAGACGATCTCGAGCATCGGCAGGCGTTCGTAGGAGACGAGTCCCCGCGCGATCACCTTCTCGATGCCGGAGGACGTGTCATCCTCCGCCCCGTCGCCCCCGTCGAAGCCCAGCAGGCTGTCGATCTCGGCCTGGCTCAGCACTCGGGTCGACTCGGGTGGCGTCGCGACCACCGGGGCGACGGCATCAGCCAGGGCTTCGCCCCAGCCGTCGGCATCAGCCGAGGCGTCGGGCGTGCCCGCCTCCCCGGCCTCGGCGCCGGCAGCCTCCGTCAGCGCGGCGCCCCAGCCGTCCGAATCCTCCGCAGCAGCCTGCGGCTCGGCCTCGGCCGCTCCGCCCTGCACGCCACCACCCGCCGCCTCGGCCATGGCGTCACCCCATCCCTCATCCACGGCCGGCGCGCCACTCATTGCATCACGAGCTCGACGAACAGCACGTCAGCAATCTTGGCTGGAGCTGCGGCCAAGTTGGACCGCGTCACGATCTCCTCGCGCAGACGCTGCGTACCGGCGCTGCCACGGATTTCCTCCGGCCGCGTCTCACGGAGGTAGCCGCCGAAGAGGTCCAGCAGGCGCGGCATGGCGGCCTGCACGATCTTGGCTTGGGCCTCGTCAGCCACCTCAAGGCGGGCTCGCAGCTTGATGAAGGTCTGCCGGCGGGTAGCGGTGTTTAGGTTGGCGACGATGTCCGGGATCTCGACGAAGACCGGCGGCTTCGCGGGTGCCTTCGCTGCAGCCCCCGCAGTATCGTGGCCGTCATGGCCTCCGCTGAAGCCCGGCAGTAGCCCGGCGTACCAAGCCCCGCCCGCCCCGCCGCCCAGCAAGAGCGCGAGCGCCGCCGCGATCAGTGGCAGCTTACCACGGCTCTTCCTTCCCGCCTCGGGCTGGGCTGCTTTGCCCCGCGCGCCGCCGCTCATGGCGCCCACTCCATCCTGGAATGCGCTAGCTCTAGGCGGCAGCTGTTAACCGATTCTTTACCGTGGAGCTCCCACTTCCTCCGGTGAACAGTCTGCGTCACGGGGGTTGGCGGGGCGCTACAAGCTCGGCCGGATGCTCAACTTTCTGTCAACATTTGCCTCCTACGCCACAGCAGGTCAGGAGGTGTCCCGAACAGGCCCCTCCACGCCAGCTTCTCCCTCGCGCAGCCGTTGCGCCGAGGATCGGAGCGGTCAGGAGCAGCGTCACGATGGACTTGCCGGGCTATGTCGTGCTCTCGCGCCTCGTCGCGCAGCGTCGGGCCACCGACGTGCTGGCCACCAACATGGCCAACGCGGACACCCCCGCCTTCAAGACGAGTCAGGCTATTTTCACCACCCAGCTCGCCGGCCAGGACGGCATAGGCATCCTCGGTGGCTCCCCCCTCGCCTACAGCCAGGACCGCGCCACCTGGCGCGACTTCTCGCCAGGCGCGCTGCAGAGCACCGGAAACCCGCTGGACGTCGCGCTCACCAACGAAGGCTTCTTTGTCGTGCAGACCCCTAACGGGGAGCGCTACACCCGAGCCGGGCGCTTTGCCCTGTCGCCGGAGAATGGCGTCGTCGACTCCGACGGAAACCCGGTGATGACGGAGGCTGGCCCACTGGTCCTGCCCGCCAACAGCACCCGGATCGAGATCACCGGCGACGGCACCGTTAATACCGAGAACGGCCCGGCCGGAAGACTGCGGGTCGTGAACTTCGAGCGCCCCCAGAACCTGCAGGCAGAGGGCTCACGCCTCTACGCCGCGCCGCAGGAGGCCGCGCCGCAGCCCGTGGAGCGCCCATCGGTGGTGCAGGGTTCGGTCGAGGGGAGCAACGTCAAGCCCGTCCTGGAGATGGTGCGGCTGACGGCGGAGCTGCGGGAGTTCCAGTTCGCCGCCCAGTTCATCGAGAAGGAGGGCGAGCGGCTCCAGACGGCAGTCGATCGCATCCTGAAGCGCCGCTAATGCCCCTCTCTACCCTGTCCCAGCCCCTGCCGCAACGACTGCACCCGGAGACCCAGGACCATGCGTAGCCTTCACGTCGCCGGAACCGGCATGCTGGCCCAGCAGACGAACGTAGAGGTCACCTCGAACAACATCGCGAACATGAGCACAACGGGCTACAAGCGCCGCCGCGCCGAGTTCCAGGACCTCATCTACCAGAACCTGCGCCGCGGCGGCTCGCAGAGCTCCGAGCAGGGCACCATCCTGCCCTCGGGCGCGCAGGTTGGCCTCGGCGTCAAGACCGGTGCGATCTACCGCATCTCCGAGCAGGGCAACCTCTCCCAGACCGAGAACCGATTCGACCTCGCCATCCGCGGGAACGGCTATTTCCCTGTTCAGCTCCCCTCGGGCGAGACGGCCTACACCCGCGCTGGCACCTTCGCCCTCTCACCCGAGGGCATGATCGTCACCGCGGACGGCTTCCAGGTGGGCGGCGGCATCACAGTGCCGGCGGCCGCGCGCGACGTGACGATCAACGCAGCCGGCGAGGTGCTGGCGAAGATCGACGGACAGGTGGCGCCGCAGAATGTCGGCCAAATCCAGCTCGCAGTCTTCGC
>DATCMG010000036.1:0-2611 GCA_036563555.1 Roseomonas sp.
GGGCGCTACGATATCGGTGATCCAGGCCAGGCAGCCCGCATGCTGATGGGCATGGCGCTGGGCTCCTTCCACCACGAGATGCTGATCGGGGTGACGACCTCGGTGCCGCAGGAAGTGCTGCGTGAGCGGATTCTGCGCGCGGTGCGGATCTTTCTGCGCGGGACATTGACCCAGGAGGCCTCTGCTTCACCGGCCGAGCCGCCGGACGGCTCCCCCTGACGGCGGGGATGCCATGTCCTACCTCGCCATGGGGCCGGGCTGACCGATCACCCCAGCGGCGTCCCCGGCCAGGCGGATCACGGCATCCACGGCCATCACCCCAGATCCCTCGCCCAGCACCATCAGCGGATTGACCTCGCATTCCGCCACATCGCCGCGCTCCGCGAGGCGGGAGAGGGCGACGATCGCGGCGGCCAGGGCCTCCATGTCGCCAGGCGGCTTGCCGCGATAGCCTTCGAGGGCGCGCAGGGCACGGACCTCCGCGATCATCTCCCGCGCCCCATCCTGGTCCACGGGGGCAAGGCGCACGCTGCGATCGCGGTAGATCTCGGTCATCACCCCGCCGGCGGCGAGCAGGATGACCGGGCCGACCTGCGGATCGCGCCGATAGCCAACCAGAACCTCGCCCAGCGGCCGTGTCATGGCCTGCACCAGAACGCGGTCAGCCCCCAGCGCCGGGCGGTGCTCCGCGACGCTCGCGACGATCCGCGTCGCCGCCTCTCGCAGCGCCGCGTCGGAGTCCACGCCCAGCGCCACGCCACCGAGTTCGGTCTTGTGGGGGATGTCCCGGTGCAGGACCTTCACCGCCACCGGATAGGGAAAGGGCAGCCGCTCCCGCCCGGCCCGCGCCGCGGGCAGCGCCACGCAGGGCGCGTGCGGCACGCCCAGCCCGGCCAGCAGCTCATAGGCCTCTGCCTCATCCAGCATCCGCGCCGAACCACCGGGCACCGCCGGTGCGGCAGGCGCCTCGCGCGGCTCGCGGCGGGCAAAAGCCGCGGCCACGGCATCGGCGCAGGCCTCCGGCGTGCGGAAGGCGGGCACCCCGGCGGCGGCGAGCATGGCCAGGGCCTGCGGCGCCTCGGGTACGCAGAAGGCGGCGAGATGCGTGCCGGCCCTGGCCGCTTCCAGCATGGGCTGCACCGCCAGCTCCGGCTGGAAGCGGGAGGAGGAACCGGCCACCGCGATCACCAAGTCGTATTCCGGCGCGCGCAGCAACGCATCCAGCGCAGGGCCCATCACCTCCGGCCGCGTGCCGGCCAGGGTCAGGTCCAGGATGCGGCCATGACCCGGGTCGATGCCGGCGCCCTCCAGGCGCCGCCGCGTGGCCTCGCCCGGCGCCTCGACGGCGATGCCGCGGATGCCAAGCTGGTCCACCACCATGGCGGCGCCGCCCCCCGTGGTGGTGACCACGCCGATGACGGGCCGGCGTGCGCCGCGTGGACGGATGGGCAGGCGGTGCAGCAGGGCGGGGGCCTCGAACAGCCCTTCCAGCGTGTCCACGCGGGCGATGCCGCAATCCCGCAGGAAGGCATCGGCCACGTCATCCTCCCCGGCCAGCGCGCCGGTATGGGACACGGCGAGTTCCGCCGCCGCCTGGGAACGGCCGAGCTTGTAGGCAATGACGGGCTTGCCGCGCGCGGCGGCACCCGCCGCGAAGTCGCGCAGCGCACCGGCCCCACGCAGGGTTTCGAGAAACAGGAGGTAGGAGGTCACCTCCGGATCGTCGAGCGTCGCCGCGCAGACCGCGCCGACATCCAGATCCACCTCCGCCCCCACCGAGACGAGCCCCGCGAAGCCCAACCCCCGCTGCCGCCCGCGCGAGAGGATGGCGCCGATCATGCTGCCGCTCTGCGACGCGACGAAAACACCGCCGCGCGGAAGGTCAGGCTCGGCGAAGGCGGCGTTGGCGGTCAGCACCATCCGGTGATGCAGGTTCACCAACCCGATGCTGTTGGGGCCGAGCAGGCGCGTGCCGCTTCCCTCCAGCGCTTCCCGCAGCGCCGCCTCCCGCGCCACGCCCTCCGGCCCGGCCTCGGAAAAGCCGCCCGCCAGCACGGTGACGGCGGGAATCCCGAGGCGCGCGCATTCCGCCACGGCCGCCATCGCACCCTCCGTGGGCAGCAGCACGAAGGCGTGGTCCGGCCGCTCGGGCAGGGCATTGAGGGAGGGCCAGGCGCGCTCGCCCAGCACCGTCCCGCGCCGCGCGATCGGATAGGCCTGCCCCCCGAAGCCGCCCGCGCGCAGATAGCGAAGCGGGCGCGAGGCCGTCTTGGAGAGATCGTCCGACGCCCCGACGATCGCGATGCTGCGGGGCGACAGCAGGGCGCCCGGCGCGGGCCGCATGCCGCCGCTACTCCGCCGCCGCGGGAGGAACCGCGCGGGGCGGCCGCTGCGGGAAGCGGCGGCCGAACACCTCCTCCGCCAGCCGGTTCTTCATCATCTCGATCGAGCCGCCCGCGATCATCCAGCCACGGCAGCGCCGCATGCAGTATTCCACCAGCGATTCCTCGGAGAAGCCGGTGCCGCCCATGATCTGGATGGCCTCGTTCGCCGCGTCGAAGCCCGCCTGGTTGCAGGCGAGCTTAGCCAAGGTCGTCTCATAGGCCGAGGG
>DATCMG010000038.1:0-2397 GCA_036563555.1 Roseomonas sp.
GAATCCTCGGCGGGCACATTCTCAAGAAGGCGGGCGCCGCAGGCCGTGAGATGGGCTGCGATGGCGTCCATTTCGGGAGCACTCCGCGTGGGATCGTGCCATGAGCCATCGGCGGCAGGGCTGCCGCGGGGAACCCATATCACCGTCTCGTAACGGGCGCGGGTCAGAAGCACGCGATAGGTGTTGAGAATGAAGGCGCGTTCCGTCTCATTGTGCACAGCGTTCCAGCGCGCGCCGGACAAGGTCCGCATCTGCCAGCCGCCGGGCCCACGCAGCATGTCGCCACCCCAGGCAAGGCCGACCTGGTCCAGTTCCAGCCCTTGGCAGTCATATTCAGTGGCGTAGGTTTCCAGCGCATCGGAAGCGCGGATGTCGGGCCAGCGGTCGAGGAACCAGTGCGGGATGTCGGCGGCCTGCACACCCAGCCCCTCCGCGCGCAGCCGGCGAGCACCGGAGGAGGCAACGAGGCCCGCACGGCGCAAGCCGCGCGAGAGGTGACGCAGGGCTGCGCGCATGACGGCGAGGTCGCGGGTGACGAAATAGGGCACGCCGCCCGCATCCTGCGCGATGCGGGCGGCGGCTTCCGCCTTGCCGGACAGGACGGCATCCACCCAGGGTGCCCCCTGCGGGTCGCGGACGGAGCGCATGGGAACGGTCAGGTCCAGATCATCATCCAGCGTCAACCAGGGTTGCGGGCAGCTCGCCAGGCGCTGCGCCGCGAGCGGTGCCGACATGGCCCGTGACGGCGCGATGGCGCGCCAACCGGGCTTGTCGGCGAGGACGCAGCCCCATTCGGCCAGCCCCGCCTCGCCCGTGTTGATTTCCTGGCCATTGCCAATGAGGGCGACAACCACGGACCAATCCGCATGGCGCTCCATGATCTCCAGCGCATGGGCAGGCTCGCTGTCGGTCAGCTTGCTCGCACCGCGGCGCTGGGATGGCTTGATGGCCTGGGCGCGATCCCAGGCACGCTGGGCCTCATCGAAGACGATGACATGGGCCTCGGGCACTTCGGAGGGGCGCTCGACATAATGCTCAAGGAAACGGTGGACATTCTGCAGGGCGGTGACGGCCTGCCCACGGGCCTGGTTCCGGCGGCGCCCGCCATCAGGGGCGGCCTGGCGGACAAGGCTCTCGCGCAGCACCTCCACCAATGGCGTGTTGCCGGTGAGGAAGGCGGCACCATCCCCATGCAGCGCGCCGAAGACGATGTTGAGGCCGCAAAGGGTCTTTCCCGCGCCGGGGATGCCGGTGACGAAGACCGCGACATGCTCCCCGGCATCGCGGGCGGCGGCGATCGCGCGTCGCACGGCTTCCGTCGTGCGGTTGAGGTTGGCCGCATCCGCACGGGCGGAAACCATCTCCGCGCTACGGTGGCGATCGAAGAGCATGGCGGCGGCTTCGAGCACGTTCGGCACGGGCCGATAGGGCGCGGCGAGCCAGGCCGCGTGATCCAGCGGCATGTCAGGTCGCCCGATTGCGGCGTGGATATCCTGAACCACATTCCTGAAGGTCGCTCCGCTCACCCGGAAAGGCTGCGCGACACCATGCCAGAGCAGCGGCGGGTTGAACGGCATGGCGCGCGCGCGGGTGGCAACCAGCACCGGCACGATCGGAACCGCACGGCAGCCTGCATGGAAGTCACGAAAGTCGAGCGCGTAATCCTCGGCCTGTCGGCAATCCGCCGGGGTGTAGGCAGTCGCGCCGTCCTTAATTTCCAGAACCAGCACGGCGCGGTCCGTCAGGATCACGCAGTCGGCGCGCTTCTCCAGCCGCAGCAGGTCGTATTCCAGCATCACCGTCCAGCCTGTGGCCTCCGGGATGGCGAGCGCGGATTGCAGCAGGCGCGCGGTGGAGACCCAGGCGGCCCGCTGGGTCAGCTCCAGCGTCGCGTGGCGCGCGGCCTGGGCATAGGCGAGGCGTGCGGCCACATCCTCGGGCTGCAGAGCCAGGAATTCGGGCACCGTCAGCGTCAGCCAGGGTCTCAACGCGCGATCCTCGAAGGCCAGGTGGTCAGCAGCATACTGCCCAGAAGCAACGCAAAGCCTAACGCATGCGTCGCAGTCGGCGCCTCTCCCAGAAAGAGGATGGCAGTCATGGCCGCTGTCGCGGGAAGGAAGGCGGTGAAGACACCCGCGACGCCCGCCGGGGCGCGGCGCAGCCCGCCATACCACAGCAGGAGCGAGAACACGCTGGCGGTCAGCCCGTGGAAGACGAGCAATCCCAGCATCCAGGGATCGGCGAGGCGGTTGGCCGCACCGGCTTCGGGGAGCCAGGCCGGCAGCAGCAACGCGGCGGAGAAGCCCTGCATCCAGAGGCTTGCGGTCAGGAGCGGCAGGGCACCGGAGACGCGCTTGGCGAGCAAGACATAGGCGGCCTCCCCGCAGACGCCGAGGA
>DATCMG010000042.1:0-2151 GCA_036563555.1 Roseomonas sp.
GAGCTGAGCGCTGACCGGGCTTACTGGCTCTGGCGCGGCGACGTTCAGCGGGCTCCGGGCGCGGTGCAGCGGGAAGGCTGAACAGGTCGCAGGCCTCGCCCTCCAGCACTGCCGTCTCGGGCGGCGGGCCGTCCGCCGACCTGCGGGGTAGGTAGAACAGGCGCGAGGTGTCGGTGCAGGCCTGGTCATGATCGAGGTGCAGCTCGGCCGCGAGCGCCTCGATCCGCTCCTTCCATGTCTCGTTTGCAGTTCGCTGGTTGTCGTAGCTGGCGGCGAGCCAGGGACGGAGCAGGGGAATGACAATGCGGAACTTCGGGCAGGGCTGGTGCTCGATGACAACGGACTCGTCCGTCGTCCCCACCACCCGAGCCCCCTCCACCACCCGGGTCAGGTAACCTTTGTCCAGGAGGAAGTCGGCCGGGGCACGGCCCATATCCGTCGCGCTGAGACAAAACTTGTCCCAGTTACCGCGCCCGACGCGTGTCCAGTTGGTTAGGTGGGAGTGGGTGGACGAGATGATGGCCGCCCAGCCCTGCTTGGCAATGGCAGTCTGGATCTCCTGCAGAGTGAAGCCGGCGTCGCTGTCGAGGACGGCCAGATCGATCCGGGCCGCATCCTTCTTGTGCCGGCGCTTGTCGGTGAAGGTCGCCGGGACAATGCAGGTCCCTTCCTTGGGGCCGACTTCGTGCTGGGTCAGGATCGGCACGAACTCAGCCCAGGTGAGGCTGCGCCGGTCTGTCCATAGAGTGTCGGTGTAGTATCCAAACGTGCAGGTGAAGGTGCGGGCCGTCACCGCGGGTGCCTCCCGAACCGTCTCGGTCCAGGCGTTCATGCCCACTCTCCCCCGAGATCGCCGTCTTGGAGCCGCTCGACGAGGTTCAGGAGGATGCCGCGCTCGCTGGCCTCGGCGGCCTTGAGGATGCGGAGCTGCTCGGCGGGAAGATGCCGCTCAATCGCGGCCTGGACGATGGCCCGGAGCCGGCCAGGCTCGATGGCGTCCAGCTCCACCGAGACCGCGCCGAAACCCTTGGCCCGGCTGTCACTCGTTTTGGTTGGACGGGTCGGTAGGGACCAATCCCCGATCTGCTCGGGAAGCACTGCCAGACGCTCGAAATGGATCTCGGCCCGGGGCGCCATTGCCCGCAAGGACGCTTCGATCTTGCGACCTGCATCGACGCCCGAGGGGTCGAAGTCACTGAGGTGGTAGATGTGGGCTGGGACGGCCAGTTCGGCGATGTAAGTGGCGGCCCCGTGGAGAAAGGAGAGCGAGGCGTAACCACGGGCCACCATCAGCGGAACGTCGTACTCCTCCGTGACCGGGTACAGCACGCCGGACAAGGCGTCCTTCTCCAGCCAGATCTCGACATAGGCGTCGGCGTCCCGCCAAAGATCCTTGCGGTAGAACTGGGCGGTGTCGGCCAGGGCCGCCTCGATGCCGCCAAAGGTCTGTGGCTTCCTCTGCCAACGGGTGTTGTCGGCGAGCCAGGAGTACGGGAGAGCACCGGCACGGCGCATGTCGCCGAGATCGGTCTTGACCTTGGCGTAGCCCTGCTCGGTCTTGTCAACGAGACCCTGGACCGTCGCCTGATAGAAGACCTGGCGCACGGTCATGGGCCGCATGGCGGCGACGATGGCGTGCAGGCTATCCCACCGGTTCTGCATCTCGGCCCGGGTGGCACGAGCGCGCTTTATCGACCGAGGGCGATAAGCGACCGCACTGCCGGCATCGCGCCCTACGTTGCTGTGAGCAAACTCTTCCACACCTCCGTCCGGCATCGACGCTCTCCATGACGACCTAGGGCGTCAAAGAGGCATGCAGCGAGGCCATTCAGAAGGCCCACAATGCCATCTTAGGGTGCGTGGGCAATCATGGCTTTGTGGGAGTGAATTCTGCGCGAAGCACCGCGTATTCCTGTCGAAGCGAGTTCTCAATCGCTCTTTCGGTGGGTACCTGATGCGACACTGCCTTCGTCCCGATCCAGACGGCCAGTTCAGCGGCCTCGCTCGCCAAGTTAGGCAGCATCTCGCCCGTGGCGGCGCGGTGCCTCATCTTGCGCTTGATCAGCGGCATGGACGACACCTTTGTCGGCGAGATCAGCTTAGAGCGCCTAACAGAACCGTCTGATTTGGTTGAGGCAGACGAGGGCGGCG
>DATCMG010000044.1:0-4047 GCA_036563555.1 Roseomonas sp.
GGTTAGGGCAGCCCCGCCCGCACGGGACCATCTGCCCCATCGACGATGCGCGGCCGCGAGGACCTGTCCCCTACCGGCCCGCAGATAAGATGGAAGCTTCATGCAAGATCATCTGCCGGACGCCCCAGGCGCAGAGCCTGCCCCGAAGCGTGACATGACGGTGGCCCCCTCCCCAACGGGCTTGGTCGCCGTGACCGGCAAGCAGGCCGTATCCATCAGGGGCGACCGCCTCGTGGTCGTCATCACCGGCGCGTCCAGCGGCATCGGGCGCGCGACCGCCCATGCCTTCGCCCGGCGCGGCGCCTCGCTGGTCCTGGCGGCGCGGCGGACCGAGATGCTGGAAGAAGCCGCGCGGGAATGCGAAGCGCTCGGCGGCACCGCGATCGCCGTGACGACCGACGTGACCCGCGAGGAAGAGGTCGAGGCATTGGGCCGGCGCGCCGTCGAGCGCTTCGGCGGCATCGATCTCTGGTTCAACAATGCCGGGGTCGGCGCCTTCGGACGGCTGGAATCCATCCCCATGGATGCCTGGCGCCGGGTAATCGAGATCAACCTGTTCGGCTATGTCCATGGCGCGCGGGTCGCCATGCGGCAGTTCCGCATCCAGGGGCATGGCATCCTCGTGCAGAATGCCTCCATCGTCGGCGAGACGGCCAAGCCGGACGGCACGCCCTACGCCACCAGCAAGTTCGCGATCCGCGGCTTCTCGGAAGCCCTGCGGCAGGAAGTTCTGGACCAGCCGGGTATTCAGATCTGCACGGTGATGCCCTCGGTGATCGACACGCCATTCTTCCAGCACGCCGCCAATTTCAGCGGCCGTCGGGTGCGTGCCGCACCGCCGGTCTATACGGCGGAAGAGGTCGCGGAGACGGTGGTGGGCCTGGCCGGGCGCCCACAGGCCGAGGTCATCGTCGGCGGCTTCGGCAAGATCGCTGCGGCACAGAAGCGCATGGCGCCGGGCTTCGCAACCTGGTTCACCGGGCGGAGCCTGCATACGGGCTTCCTCTCGAGCGGACAGAGCGACGACACGACCGGCGCGCTGTTCGAGCCGGTGCGCGATGGCAGGGGCGTGAGCGGGGACTGGCGCAAGAACCCCGAGAGCGGCGGCGCGCCCCTCGCAGCCATGACCTCGGTGGCGGCGCTCCCCCTGGAACTCGCGGCATTGCCTTTCAGGATGGCAGATTTCGGCCTGACCTCGGCCTTCCGCTTCCTCGAAGCCATCACTCCGCCCGGCCCGCCGGGCCCCTCCTCGAAGTAGGCCCGTGTCCCTTCCGGAGATGATCCGCGCAGCCGCCGAGCCGCTGCCCGAGTTGGACGATCCCGCCTTCGGCGCGCTGTTCGGCCGCTTCGCCGATGCCCGCGTGGTGCTGCTTGGCGAGTGCAGCCATGGCACCTCGGAATTCTACCGCGCCCGCGCCGCCATCACGCGGCATCTGGTGGAGCGGCACGGCTTCACCATCGTGGCGGTGGAGGCCGATTGGCCGGATGCCGCGAGCCTCGACCGTTACGTGCGCGACCGGCCGGCACCGGCCCATGCGGAGCCGCCCTTCCGCCGCTTCCCGAGCTGGATGTGGCGCAACACCGATGTCACGGACTTCATTGGCTGGCTGCGCGGCTGGAACACGGGCCGGGCTGCTGAACAGCAGGCCGGTATCTTCGGGCTCGACCTCTACAATCTTTCCGCCTCGATCGAAGCGGTGCTGAACTACCTGGACCGCGTCGATCCCAAGGCGGCGGCCGTGGCGCGCCAGCGTTACGGCTGCCTGACGCCCTGGGCAAAGGAACCCGAAATCTATGGGCGCATGGCGCTCTCCCATGGCTACGCCTTTTGCGAGGATGGCGTGACGAAGGTGCTGCGGGAGTTGCTGGAGAAGCAGCCGCATTATGCCGGCGGGGACGGGGAGAGCTTCCTCGACGCCGCGGCCAGCGCCCGGCTGGTGAAGGACGCCGAAGCCTATTACCGCGCCATGTATTACGGCGGCGCCAAGAGCTGGAACCTGCGCGACACGCATATGTTCGAGACGCTCTGTACCCTGCTGGATGCCAAGGGGCCGGAGGCCAAGGCGGTGGTCTGGGCGCACAACTCCCATATCGGCGATGCCTCGAAGACCGATATGGGCCAGGAGCGTGGCGAGCTGAATATCGGCCAGCTCTGCCGCGAGCGCTTCGGCGCGGGCGCCGCGCTGATCGGCTTCGGCACCCATACCGGAACCGTCGCCTGTGCCAGCGACTGGGACGAGCCGATGGAGATCAAGCGCGTCAACCCATCACGCCCCGACAGCTATGAGCGGCTCGCCCATGACAGCGGCGTCCCCCGCTTCCTGCTCGATCTGCGCGAGGGCATGCATGATCCGCTGCGGCGTGAGCTTCTGGAGCAAAGGCTGGAGCGCTTCATCGGCGTGATCTATCGCCCGGACACGGAGCGCTGGAGCCACTACTCCTCCTGCAGCCTGCCGGAACAGTTCGACGCCTATGTCTGGTTCGACGAAACCACGGCCGTGACCGCGCTGCCCACGCCCCAGACCAGGGGCGGCGACGAAACCTTTCCATCGGGCCTTTGATCAAGCGGCCGGCGCGGGGTTGACCGGACTCGGGAGAAGCTGGCCCACAAGGTTTTCCGGCATGCTGTCGCCCCGCCATGAATTGGATGGGCGCTGCCGCCGATGGGAGAACAGGGCCACTTGGAAAACGCTGTGCCGCTTCAGACGCTAAACCTGCCAGGACGAGAGCAGGTCTGATGATGGGCAAGGATATGGCTCCAGGGGATAGCGAGTCAGCATCGGGCCACAGCGCCGAGGCCGAGGCGGCGATCGAGGCAGCGCGCCTGCGGATTGAGCCTGTGGAGAGAAAGGCGCTCCTGCGCCTGATCGAGCGGCGGCTTCCGGCCGATGCGGAAGGGGTGCGCCAGGCGCTCTGCGAGGTCCGGCGGCGTGGCTGGGCGGCGCGGCTGACGGACTTGGCCCGGCAGGCCGGGCGCCTTTGGATCACCTCCGCGGATTTACGGGCGGCCGTTGCCGCGGTCACCGACCCGGAAGCCTCGGACGAAACTCTTCTGACGGCGCTCGACCGGGAGGTCGCGTCCCGGCTCCGTGGCGCGGGGCCGTCGCCGGAAGCCGCGCTCCAGGCGGTCGTGGCCGAGATTGCGGATGCGGGAGGCTCCCCCTCCCCGGAGGCTCTGGCGGAGCTGGCGCTCGCCGTTGCCGCCGCGCATGGCCTGGATGCGGATACGGCCCATCGTTTCCGCACGAAGGCTGTGCAGGCTGAGGAGCGTCGCCGGCGAGAGCTGAAGGAGGCTGAACGCGCCGCCCGCGAGCGCCGCCGCGAGGAGGTCCGGCGCCTGCGGGAGTGGGAAAAGGGCCTCGTCGAGTTCGAGGACCTTCCCGGCTTGCTTCATTGCACGCCGAAGGAGGCGCAGCGCTGGGTGGCGGCCGGCATCATCCCCGTCGCGCGGCGCCTGCCCGCCGGACGTGGGGGCCGGGGGGAGCGGCGGCAGTTCGACCTTGCGGTGCTGACTTCGCTGCAACAGGAGATTCCGGGCTGGCGCAACGCGGAGCGGGAAGCGGCGCGGGATGGCCGGCCGGCGCCGGGACAGCGGGGCGGCGACCTCCCTGCCCCGCAGATCCACGGCAGCCGTGCGGCGAACGCGGCCGTCGCACGGATCGCGGCACTGGATCGTTATGCCGGCCATTTCGCCACGGCGCGCGCGCTGGATCGCCATATCACCCTGGTCACCGGCCCGACCAACAGCGGCAAGAGCCATACGGCGCTGGACCGTCTCGCCCGCGCGGAGAGCGGACAGGCGCTGGCGCCGCTGCGCCTGCTCGCGCATGAGTTCCGGGAAGCTCTGGGCTCACGCGGGATCGCCGCCTCGCTCTCCACCGGAGAAGAGCGCATCCACATCCCCGGCAGCCGCCACCTCGCGGCCACGGTGGAGATGTGCCCGTTCAACGATCCCGTCGACGTGGCGATCGTGGACGAGGCGCAAATGCTCTACGACCCGGATCGTGGCGCGGCCTGGACGGCCGCGATCATGGGTGTACCGGCGCG
>DATCMG010000057.1:0-2215 GCA_036563555.1 Roseomonas sp.
GGCCGTGCTGCTGCGCGAGCGATCGGCCGCGCGGCGGGCCGAGCTGCTTGAACGGCGCGGCGCGCAGTCGCTGGTGTCGGTCGTGCCGAGCGAGCGGGACACGGCCGTGCCGGGCGGGTTGCCCGGGGTGCAGTCGGGGCGGTCCGCCGTGTTCAGCGGATCGCCGATCTGCTCATTGGTACGGGAGACGACGGTACCCGGCGGGTTGCCCCGCGTGCCATCAGGGCGGCCAGCGGTGTTCAGCGGATCGCCGGCGCGCTCATTGGCGCGGGACACGGCGGTGCCAGGCGGGTTGCCCGCCGTGCCGTCGGGGCGGCCGGCGGTGTTCAGCGGGTCCTGGGCGCAGGCGGCGAGGCCACCGAGGGTCAGGGCGAGTGCCGCGGCTCGGAAGGTGGTGGGCAGCATGTGATGCTCTCTCCGGTCGGGTTGTTCTGGTCCCGCATCTCGCGCGGGACCTGCCGGGGCAACGCGAGATTCAGGAAACGGTTCCCTGATGCAATGCGGCATCTTTGCTTCGTGTGATGCGGATGCCACGAAAATTGAAAGGTCGCCAAGGCAGGCACCGAACACGAAAAAGGCCCGGACGCTCGCGCGCCCAGGCCCCAATGCCGTGATTTCCGCCGGAGCGGATCAATCAGCCACGGCGCGCGGCGTCGTAGGAATAAGCGGGCAGCGAGGTCAGGCTCTCCCGCGTCGCACCGGTGATGGTCCAGCGGTTATCGGCCGCCGACCAGCGCAGGTCCGACATCGGCACGGCGACGAGCTTCGCGCCGATCCCGAGGAAGCCACCCACGGAAACGATCGCCATCGGCGAGGAACCACCCGAGGCCAGGATCACATCATCCACCGAGCCGATGGACTCGTTGCGCTCGTTATACACGCTCGACCCGATGATGCGGCTCACGCGCTCCGTCTGTGCGGCTGGCGCCGTCGCGGCCGTGTTGGCCGCGGTGTTGGAGCCGGGACGCTGGGCGGGATTGGGGGCGGCATTGGGACCGCCCGGGTTGCCCGGCGCATTCCCGGCCGCCTGGTTCTGCAACGGCACGCTCATCGTGCCGGCCCGGGCCTGCCCGCCATCGGGCGTGGTGTTCACCGCGCCGGGCTGGCTGTTCTGGCCAGGCTGGCCGCCACCCTGCCCCCCGCTGGCCGGGCCCTGCGCCTGGGTGCTGCCCATCGCTCCGGGATTGGCGTTTGCGGCCGCGGGCTCGTTGTCGCGGCTGGCGCCGCCCTGGCTGGCAGGGCCACGGCCGGTCACGGTGCCGCGCGCCCCGTCGGTGGCGCCCTGCGGGGTGCCGCCCTGCTCGTTCTGCGGGAAGGCGCCGGAGATGTTGGTGCCGAGCGCGCGGTCCACGCCACGGGTCACGACGGTGCCAGGTGGGTTGCCCTGCGTGCCATCCGGGCGGTTCTGCGTGTTCGCCGGATCGCCCGCGCGCCGGTTGGCGTCGCCGGTGCCGTCCGTCGCGCGGTCCACGGCGCGGCCCAGCGCCGTGCCGGGCGGGTTGCCGGGCGTGCCGTCCGGGCGGTTCTGCGTGTTCAACGGATCGCCGGCGCGGCGATTGGCATCGGAAGCATTGTCGCCGGCACGCTCGGCTGCGCCGCTGACGGCATCGCCGGCGCGATCGGCGGCGCGGCCCAGGGCGGTGCCGGGAGGATTGCCGGGCGTGCCGTCGGGCGCGGTGCGGTTGCCCGTCGCGCTATCGGCCGCGCGCTGCGTGGCGGTGGAGGGCGGGTTGCCCGGCGCGCCGTCGCGCGGCTGCGCCTGGGTCTGGGCCATGGCCGGAACGGCCATCAGCGCGGCAGCTGCGGTGAGGCCCAGGAGGCTGGATTTGTAGGAACGAATGGACATGCGGCGTCTCCTTGCGGCTTCGTCTGCCTGTGGCCTGTGGAACGCCCGTTGGCCAAAGGCGGTTGCGCGTCTCCGCTCCCCTGCCCGCCCCTCCCCCGCCCGGCGGCGCCATGGCAGGATCGCGCATGGCCGAGGATCGCCCGACTCCAGCGCGGCGCAAGCGCGAGCGCCGCCAGCCCACCGCCGGCCCTGCCCCCACGGAAGCGCGGCTGCACGAGGCCGCGCTGAACCACCTGGCCCGCTTCGCCGCCACTGAGGCGGGCCTCACCCGCGTGCTCCAGCGCCGGGTTGCCCGCTGGGCGCAGCGCGCCGAGCGCGAGGGCATGGCGCAGGAGGTCATTGCCCCGATCGTGGCGCAGGGCCGCGCCG
>DATCMG010000058.1:0-2902 GCA_036563555.1 Roseomonas sp.
AAACAGCGCCTGCTCACCAGGCCCCTTGCTGCTATCCTTGTCCATGGCGTGGTCTCCGCCGGCGCGCCAACGCCGGTCATGGCTCGTTGAACAAGCCGGAGACTACGCCGCCCCAATTTCTACCACACCCGCGACGGCACCTCGTTCCCTTGCTATCCTACCTCAGGTTTATCGCCATGCCGACCGGTGCAACACACCCGCACAGTAAGACTCGCAGGGGCGTCCGCCACAACTGGTGTGCCTCGGTCGTGGCTGACATTGAGCGTTCCACCCGGGCCGTCGAAGACGGACTGCGCTCGCCCACCGACGCCCGCCGAGCGACCGAGGTGGCCATCGCTGGCAGCTTGCTGAACCGCATGCTGGACCTGGGACGCGCGGGTCGTATGACCCGGACGAGGATAGAGTTCAGTGCGTCCGCACGCCTCGCCCGTGCAACTGAGCTACGGCCAGGGGCAAGGGCTGAAGCCACAGTGGCTAGCACCGCAATCGGCTGCCGAGGCCCATTGCGGTGCCATGGACCGGTCCGGCTGTCAGGCGGCGCGGATATCGCCTAGGAAGCGGTCCATGCGTCCGCGCAGCACCTCAGCCTGCTGGGCCAACTCGCCCGAGGCAGCGCGAAGCTGGCTGGCAGCGGCCCCAGTTCGCTGGGCTCCGTCGGTCACGCCAGAGGTGTGGCGAGAGACATCCTGGGTGCCTATGGCTGCCTCGGCCGCTGCGCGCCCGATCTCGCCGGTTGCGGCCGTCTGCTCCTCGACGGCGGCCGCGATCGCGACCGCGATCCCGCTTACCTCCTCGATCGTGCACCCGATGCCCCTTATCGCTACTACGGCCTGATCGGTCGCGGACTGGATCTCGGCGATCTGGGACCCGATCTCCTCGGTGGCTTTGGCGGTCTGGGCGGCCAGCGTCTTTACCTCAGAGGCAACCACGGCAAAGCCCCGCCCCGCCTCGCCGGCGCGCGCGGCCTCGATCGTGGCATTGAGCGCCAGCAGGTTGGTCTGGCCGGCGATGTCGTTGATGAGGCGCACCACGTCCCCGATCCGCGCCGCTCCATCCGCCAGGGTTTTTACGGTCGTATCCGTCTGCCGCGCATCCTCAACTGCCCGGCTCGCGACCGTCGTCGCCTGCGCTACCTGGCGGCTGATCTCAGCGATGGAAGCAGCGAACTCCTCAGCTGACGCTGCTACTGTCTGGACATTGGCGCTCGCCTGCGCCGCCGCCGCCGCCACGGAGGTCGCACGTTCGACCCCGTCCTGCGCCGTGCCCGCCATCTCGCCCGCAGTGGCATCCAGTTCCGTCGCGGCCGCGGCCACGCTGCGAAGCACGTCCGCGGACTCGACCTCAAAGCCCCGCACGAGAGCGTTGACGCGTGCCGCCCGCTCTGTCTTGACGCGCTCCTCCTCAGCCTGAGTCTTAGACAGTGCATCTGCCTCGCGTAGCCCGTCCCGGCAGGTTGCCACCGCCCGGGCCATCTCACCGATCTCGTCCTGCCGTGCCGTGTCTGGCAGCTGGAAGGCGTACTCGCGCCGGGCGAGCTGGAGCATGACGTCGCGGAGCCGGCTCAGTGGCTTTATGACGCGGTGCCGACATGCCAGGATGATGCCGACCCCCAGCGCCAGCACCAGCGCGGTCATTACTGCCGCTGCCGCGAGCCAGACGGTGGCATCCGCAGCACGGTGGCGGGCCATGTCTCCGATGGTGGCCAGCGCCCCATCGGCGATCTCCACGAAGAGGTTCGTTGCCTCATCCACCGCGCGGTTCATTCCCGCCACGCTCACTGGAGACTCGCGTCCCTCTGTAACGGCCCTATAAACGTCGTCACGCATTGCGACGAAGCGCCCGAAGTATCCCTCCTGCGCGGCGTCGATCGCGGTGCGCATATTCTGTGGTAGCCCCGCTGCAATGCTCGTCACCAGCGGCCATGTCGCCGCGACCCGCGTACGGAGCACAGTCATGGCTGCCTGATCCTCTGGTGAGACGGCTCGCCGCGTGATGACCGCCAGGAGGTAGTCACGCTCCAGCCCTGCAGCATCGCGCGTGGCGTAAGCCGCGTCCTTCACCTGCGCCAGCGTCGCGCTCAGACCATCCATGCCTCGGACCTGAGCCGTCAAGGTCGTGCTGATCTCCTCGAGCAGGTCCACTAGCTTTGTGGCAGCAGCACTGTAGCGGTCGGCAATCTCGGCTGGCCTCTGGGCCAGTGGACGCGAGGTGGCCGGATCGGCTTCGTGTCGGACGGCTTCGAGTGATCTGCGCGCGGCCGCCAGCCGCACCGCCGCGTCGTTGCCTGGGCAGGTAATCCGCGCGCAGATCGCTCCGAGTGCGTCGAGAGCGGGCTTGGCGCTCGCACGAGCTCGACCGGCGCTCTCCATCAGCTCGGCTCCTGCGGGTGCTCCGGCGCGGAGGGCCGTCCGGACCGGACCACGCTCCACGCGCGTCGCCTGCAGCGCGACGAACGCCGTGCGGGTCGCGTCCGCAACTTTCACCGCGGTAGTCGCCTCCTGAAGGTCCTGGGCAGCTCGCACGACGAGCCAGGTCGAGCCACCGAGGAGGGGAACACACAAGAGCCCAATGAGCGCCCCAAGCTGGAGGGCGAGCGAGGGGCGGATCTTCATCGTTGGTCTCCTCAGAGCAGGCCGACTAATATTGGAAGCTGGCGCGTGTTTCCGCCGCAGGATTAACTGGAATTGTGAACCCTTTCTTAATCTGGTGCCGTGCAGAGTGGTGCGCGCTGCGCATCATCAACTTGTTGGATGGCCCGCCCCTCTTTCCCGTTAGGGTAAGCTGGTGAGAGCGGCGGAGACAAAATCCCTCACGGAGGCGGCCGGGTAGTCTGGCTGCCGTGGCGGCGCGAAAATGGAGCGCTGCCGGGTTTTTCGTCGGAGGTTCTGACGAAAGGCCTGGG
>DATCMG010000710.1:0-3133 GCA_036563555.1 Roseomonas sp.
CCTTCTTTGCTCTCCATCCCCCGCCGATGGCCAGCAGTTCGCGGCCATCAGAGGGTGGAGAACGAGATGAACCCTTCCCTAAGAACAAGGGCTTGCCGCCCAACAGGCCTGTACGCCCCTCCCGATCTGTCGAGGCGCGCTCATCAAGGAATTGCTCCGCGGAGGCGTTCCCGGTGACCCCTGAGCAGTGCCGCGAGGCGAGAAGGTTGCTGGGCTGGCGGCCGCAACGGCTGGGGGTGCGTTCGTCGACCTGCAGCGCTTCGGTAAGGGGCTTCGAACAAGGGGGATCGAAGTCGCGCTCAAGGACGGTGGACGCTATCCGCAGAGCCCTGGAAGCCGGAGGCATCGAGTTCGTCGCCGAGAACGATGGTGGGGCTGGGGTGAGGCTGAAGCATGCCGGATCGGGTGTTGTTGAACCCGGATAATCGATCTGGGGTCTTGCAATCAGTCTCTTTAACCTGTGTTAATAAGTGGAAGCTGTGGTGGGCCCGGAGGCGGGCCCCGCAAGCCAGTCCCCAGGGGGTTGCTCCCCCACACGACGCGGCCACAGCTCTTCACCCGGCTTGCCACCGCGCTGCCTGGGGGGACGCGAGGGGACATAGCGGAAACCGGTGGGGTGCACGGGGCCGCTATGGGGCCGCCTGGGGATGAACCCTGCAGGCGGCCTCGGAGCCCTGAAGCAACCACTCCATCTGCCTATGGAAGTAGATGACGGTGCCCAGCACCGCGCTGCGCTTCCCATCAAGCCGCGCGGCCATGCCAGGATCTGGCACGATGTCCAAGCTGACCGGATTTCAGCATCATTCCGCGGCCAGCCCTTTCCCAGACCGCCATACGGCTCGCCCAGACTTTCCTGGCCGCCGAGCCTCGCCCCGTTTAACTGGACCCCAAGGGGAATAGGTGGCCACTATCGGAACAAAGTCGCCGGAAAGGCTTTATTTCGGGAGGTTGTCCATCATGCGCTCTCTCCGCCGGCGCGCATTTTTCGCGGCCGGACTGCTCGCGGCGCCAGCCCGTGCGGCCATGGCCCAGTCCGGTTCGGAGTTCCCATCACGCCCGCTTCGCCTCATCGCGGGATTTCCGCCCGGCAGCGCAGCCGATGTTGCGGCACGCCTTATTGCTCCGGCCATGGCGGCTTCCCTCGGCCAGGCGGTCGTGGTCGACAACCGGCCTGGCGCAGGCAGCAACATTGCGGCCGAACAGGCCACGCGCGCGGCGCCGGATGGCTATACGCTGCTGCTCGGTTCAGTCGCCAATACCATCAACGCCAGCCTGCAGCGTGACCTTCCCTTCGATTTCGCACGGGATCTCGCGCCCATCGCACCGCTCGTCACCGTTCCGAACCTCCTTGTCGTGCATCCGTCCGTGGAGGCCCGCAGCGTATCGGAACTCATCGCCCTGGCGCGCGGCAGGGGCGGCAGCCTGTTCTTCGGCTCATCCGGGATCGGCACCGCGCCGCACCTCTCCGGCGAGATGTTCAACCTGATGGCGGGGGTACGCATGACGCACGTCCCCTACCCCGGCAGTGCGCAGGCGGTGACGGACCTGCTCGCCGGCCGCGTCGCCGTGATGTTCTCGCCAGCCTCCACGGTCCTGGCCCATACCCGCGAGGGACGCCTGCGCGCCTTGGCATCCACGGGCTCGGCCCGCACGGCCGCTGCTTCTGATCTGCCCACCATGGAGGAGGCAGGCCTCAAGGGCTTCCAGAGCGCGGTGTGGTTCGGCCTTTACGCGCCCGCCGGGACGCCGGGGCGGATCGTGGCCCGCCTGGCCGATGCGGCCCGCACGGCACTGAATGCATCGGGAACCAGGGCGCAGCTCACCAGCCAGGGATTCGACATCCTCGACGGCGGATCGGACGCACTTGCCCGCCTGACGGCGGGGGAGACGGCAAAGTGGGCGCGCGTGATCGAGGCCTCGGGCGCCCGATCCAACTGATTCCGCCAACCAAATGGCTAAACGAAGGAACGACCAATGACCCGACTGCGCGCGGCCGAATGCCGCCTGTTCATCCAGGCCGTGACTGAGAAGGCCGAGGAGATGGGAGTGCCCGTTTCCATCGCCATCGTGGGGCCAGAGGGGCATCTCATCGCGCTTGAGCGCATGGACGAGGCTGGCTGGATCACGCCGGAGACGTCCATCGCCAAGGCCTTCACCATGGCGGCCTTCCGCTCTATGAGCCCCCGCTTCCAGGACGGGCTGGTCACCCAGCACTGGCTTCGTGAGCGGAATCCGCAGCTGGCCGTGAACGCCGCCGTCTTCACCGGCGGCAAGGTCTTCATCTCCGGGGGTGCCGCACCAGTCTTCAAGGGCAATGAGATGGTCGGGGCCTACGGGATAAGCGGCGGGACGTCCGACCAGGACGAGGTGATGGGACAGTATGCGCGCGGCAAGCTGAACTGGCGCCACACTCCTGCCGACGACACCACTCCTCAGGAAGTAAAGGACCACATCAACACAATCTACGAGAAGGTCGGGCTAGGCCAGCGCAAGCTCTAAACCGGATGATCGTGGCCCGAGCTACGCGCCACCTGCCGCCTGTATTCACTTGCGGCCATCGGCTTCCTGCACAATTGCGGAAAATTCGGCGAAGGCGATGTCCGCCCGAGCCGCCAGGATGTTCAGCGCCCGTGGGGTAGGGCGTAGCAGCTTGAGGCGTCCCTGCTCCGAGGAGGCCAGCTCGGATATGATCATCCCGCCCTGCTCCAATTCGACCACGACCCGCGACAGGGTCGGCGCGCTTAGCAGTCCGTCGGCACGGGTGACGAGGTCTCGAAGCGCAACCCGCTCGCCGCGCAGCTCGGCCTGGATAACCTCAAGCGCGACCCAGAGTGCCTCGCGGGCGCGGTGCGGTGGATCCTCTCCGTAAACTTCCCTGATGGCGGCAAACTGCCGCCTGAGAACCGCGAGATGCAGTGCGGCAACGGCCTGGGATCTGGCGCTGGGAGGGGCGATGGCGGTCTCCACCCCGTCCGGCTTGGCATTCTCGGTCACGGTACCGCCGATCGGGGGGGGTGGGGTCTGGAGGCCATGGGATCCTAATCGCCATTCAGGGTGGGTAAGTTCATTACGGATCGCTACAAAATCACCACTCACGCTTCCGTGATCAAAAATCACTTGTTCATTTTGAAAG
>DATCMG010000075.1:0-2840 GCA_036563555.1 Roseomonas sp.
TGGCCGGGTTGTAGATAACGCCGGCGACGATCTCGGATGTGGTCGGCGTCAGGCGTTTCTCGATGCCGATCGAGATGCACCATTGCGGGATGCCGTGCAGGAAGTTCGTCGTGCCGTCCAGCGGATCGACGACCCAGCGCCATTCCCAGTCGGCATCGCCACTTTCGCCCGATTCCTCCATCAGGAAGGCGAAGCCCGGGCGGGCGCGGCGCAGCTCATCGCGCAGCGTCTCCTCGGCGCGCAGATCGGCCTGGGAGACGAAGTCCCCGGGCCCCTTGCTGCTGACCTGGAGGTTCTCGACCTCGCCGAAGTCGCGCAGCAGGCGCTTCGCCGCCTTGCGGGCGGCGTTGATGACGACAGTCATCGCGGGGGAGAGCCGCGCGGAGGGCTGGGCGCCGGACATTGCAGTGTTTCCTTGAGGGCTCAGCCCTTCGCCCGCTCCAGATAGGAAGCGTCCTCGGTGCGGACGACGATCCTTTCGCCGGCGGTGATGAAGGGGGGGACCATGGTCTTCACGCCGTTGGAGAGGACGGCCGGCTTGTAGGAGGAGGAGGCCGTCTGGCCCTTCACGACCGGGTCGGCCTCGACGATCTCGAGCACCACGGTGTCGGGCAGGCCCATGGCGACCGGCTCGCCCTCGATGAGGCGGACATTGACGGTCATGTTCTCGGCCAGGAAGGGCAGGCGGTCGCCGAGGATGTCCTTGGAGACGGTGGTCTGCTCGAAGGTCTCGGGATCCATCAGGACGAGGTGGTCGCCCTCGGCATAGGAGAAGGTGAACTCCTTGTCCTCGGTCGTCAGGCGCTCCACCGTGTCGGCCGTGCGCCAGCGCTGGTCCTTCTTGGCGCCGGTTTTAATGTTGCGCATGTCCACCTGGATCACCGCGGCGCCCTTGCCGGGGATCATGATGTTCTGCTTCAGGATCGTGTAGCGCTGGCCCTCGAACTCGATGACCATGCCGGCGCGCATTTGATTGGCCTGCATCTTCGCCATGGCGGGGCGTCCTGTTCGTCGTCTGGAAATGGGAAGGATCGGCCGCGGGCTCTACACGCGAGCCCCCTGATTGGCAACAACGCGGCGGGGTCCGGAGGGCCGGGGGAGGCCTGCGCGGGGCGCGGGGCCGGCCGATGGTCGGGGACCGGGTGGTCTGACAGTTTCCGGGCGAGTGAGCGGATGCGGCATTGCTCACAGATGCGAGAGCGAGTTTAGTGGGAAAAGCTGTGGGATGATCAGTGCCGCAGTCGGCAAAATGTTGATTTTACTAACGTCAAGCTCTGATCGGCTTGTGGAAAACTCTGTGAGGAACCTGTGTGGAGAAGGCACCATCTCTGGGGATGGTGCCTTGCCAGCACGTCAGTCCGCGTAGCTCGACGTGGCTTCGATGACCGGCTTCCACCTGGCGATGTCGGCAGTCCAGAAGCGGCGATGGGCCTCGGGCGTGGCATCCGCCTGGGAGACGGGGGTGGTGCCGATCTCGGCGAAGCGCTGGACGATCCGGGGATCCCGAAGCGCCGCCTGGAGGGATTGGCTGAGGCGCGCGGTGATCGGGGCGGGGGTGCCCTTGGGCGCGTAGAGGCCGTGCCAAACCGTCACCTCGAAGCCGGGGAGGCCGGCCTCGGCTGTCGTGGGGATGTCGGGCAGGGTGGCGATGCGGCTGCGGGAGGGGGTTGCGAAGACCTTCACCGCGCCGCTGCGGATATGTTCGGTGGTCTGGGTGGTCTGGTCGCAGAGCAGGTCCACGCGGCCGCCGAGGATTTCCTGCATTGCGGGGCCGGTGCCGCGGAAGGGGATCACCGTGGGCTTCACCCCGATCGCATTGGCGAGGAGCGCGCCGCAGAGCGCTGAGGAGGAGCCGATGCCGGCATCGGCCAGGTTGAAGCGGTCCCCCTGGGCTTTCATGTAGGCGACCAGCTCGGTCAGGTTGTTCGCGGGGATGTCCTTGCGCGTGACCAGCGTCATCGGCACCTCGGTGACCAGGCCCAGCGGCTCGAAGCCGTTGACGGGGTCATAGGCGAGGCGGCGATACATGGTGGGGATCACCCCCATGCCGATATGGTGCAGCAGGATGGTGTAGCCGTCCGGCCGCGCCGTCGCGACGCGCTGGGCGCCGAGCGTGCCGCCGGCGCCGGTCGTGTTCTCCACGACGACGGGCTGGCCGATCTCGCGCGTCATCGTCTCGGCCAGCAGGCGGCCGACGACGTCGGTGGGGCCGCCCGGGGCGAAGGGGATCACCATGGTGATGGGGCGGGTGGGGAAGGCGGCGCCACTTCCCTGGGCACGGGCGATCTGTGGGGCCGCGAGCGCGGCAAGGCTGGCCGCCGCGAGGTTGCGGCGGGTGAACTGGGCCATGAATGTCTCTCCCCGAGGGCGTCTCTGTTTCGTGAACGCCATTTTGTTGCGGGAATTGTGCACGGGGGCAGGGGGCGGTGGAAGCCCTGGCCGCGCCTTCAGTCGTTCGGCGTCTGGTCGGGCTGGAAATGGGTGCCGCCCAGCGGGCCGCGTACCTGCCAGCCGCCCTCGCGGCGCTCGGCGAAGTCGGGGCCGATCGGGGCCTTGCCCTGGCCCTCCGGCAGGTCGAGCGCATAGGTCGGCCAGGCGAGGCCGGTAAGGCGGCCGCGCAGGGATTCGAGCAGGGCGCGGCCTTCGGCGATGGGAACCTCGAAACGAGCGGTGCCGGGGGCGCGGTCGAGCTGGTGGAGATAGTAGGGCTTCACCCGGTGGGCGAGCATCGTGCGGAGCAGGGCTTCGAGGCTCTCCGCCGTGTCGTTCACGCCGCGCAGCAGGACGGATTGGCCGAGGAGGGCGACGCCCGCGCGGGAAAGGCGGCGGAGGGCGGCGCG
>DATCMG010000077.1:0-4794 GCA_036563555.1 Roseomonas sp.
AGGCCGCCTATACCGAGGCCGTGCCGCAGCGCCGCTTCGCCGCCCCGCGTGAGATCGCGGCGGTTGTCGCCTTCCTTCTCTCCGACCATGCGAGCTTCGTCACGGGCATCGTCATGCCCGTGGATGGCGGGACCACCGCCGCGTGAGTGCGATCCTCGTCACCGGCGGCACGCGCGGGATCGGCCTGGCCTGCGCGCGGCTGCTGGCGGGGCAGGGGCATGAGGTAATCGCTGCCGCGCGCCGCGCCCCGGGTGCGCCTTTGCCGGACGGTGTCCGCCATATCCCCTGTGACGTGTCCGACCCCGCCTCCGTTCGCGCCCTGTTCGAGGCTGCCGGTCCCCTCCGCGCCGTCATCCTCGCCGCCGGGGTGGCGGGAGGTGATCCGCCCATGCCGGATGAAGCCCATTGGCGCCGAATCATGGGATCGAATCTCGATGGCGCCTGGCGCTGCGCCGAGGCCGCAGCCGCCATCCTGCCGGATCGCGAGGGGCGGATCGTCTTTCTCGCCTCGGTGCTGGGGCTCCGCGCCGTGCCTGACCAGGTGGCCTATTCGGCGGCCAAGCATGGGGTGATCGGGCTCATGCGGGCACTTGCCCTGCGCCTTGCCCCACGCGGGATCACGGTGAACGCCCTCTGTCCGGGCTGGGTGGACACGGAAATGGCCCGTGCCCGATGGGCCGAACTGGGCATGACGGCCGAGCAGGCCGCCGCCGGCACCCCCACCCGCCGCATCACCGGTGCGGAGGAGGTGGCGGCCATGGCTGCCTATCTGCTCTCCCCGGCGGCAGCGAATGTCACGGGGCAGGCCATCGCGCTGGATGGCGCCGCCGGGCTGTAGGAGATGGCCCGGACCGTGGGCGAGGGCGCGCCTGATCTGCGGGATGGTGAAGGCAACCCTGTGCAGGTCCGTGACACGATCCAACACCGGGAAGTGAGGCGATCCCGGAGCAACGGCTGTTAGCCTCATCCGCCGGCAACAGGCTGGCGAGGAGAACAAGATGCTGGGCCGAGGGATTTTCGGGAGCCGCGATCAGGCGCTTCCAATCGAAGTCGCTGTCCATCTGACACAAGATGACGGGGGAACCTTGGTCGGGGTCGTCGTACCCCCGGGAACCCGGCCAAATCCTGTTACCACGGGTGATCTGCCCACCGGTCCGGGGCTTGTTTGTCGGCCGGCGGCCCTGGCGATCAATGATGGCATCAGGAAATCTCAGCAGCTCCAGGCCCCCCTTGTCATCGTGGACCCCTACGGCGTGTGGGATCCCGCATGGGGCGAACTCCGATCGCATTAAACGGGAGCGACATCCGTCCCGGAGGACAGGAGCTTGGCCATGTGGTCGATCGCGCCAATGGCAGCCGTTGCCGGCTCGATCGGGTCAGCGCTGAAGCTGGCATCTCCTGGATGACAGGCGTCTGCCCGTAGGATGAGGGCAGGCTGCGGCGCCCAGGCCCGGCTTTGCCCTGGACCGGCGACGCAATCTGGGTTGCCTTGACCCCCGTTCGCCCATGGCTTGAAGGCCAGCGCCGGGTGCCCTTGCACCCGGAAGGCCCGCAGCCCATTCGGGAGCGGGAAAACCAAGGATAGAACGTCATGCGCCTGTCACGCCGCCCGTTCCTGGCCGCCCTCGCGGTCCCGGCGCTCGCGCCCATCGCTGCCCTGGCGCAGGGCGCCCTGCCGGCAGGCTGGCCGGACCGCCCGCTGCGTCTTGTCCTGCCCTATACGCCCGGCGGCGGCACCGATGCCGTGGCCCGTGCCCTGGGTGCGCGGCTGAGCGGCAGTCTCGGCCAGCCCGTAGTCGTGGAGAACCGCCCCGGCGCCGGTGGAAATCTCGCCACCGAGCTGGTCGCCGGGGCGAGGCCCGATGGGATGACGCTGCTGATGGGCAACCAGGGCCCGATCTCGGTGAACCCCACCCTTTTCGGCCGCAACCTGAAGGTGAACCCGCAGACGGCGCTGGACCCCGTGGCCATGGTGGCGGAGACGCCGCTGGTCCTCGTGGTCGGCCCTGCCACCCAGGCCACCAGCCTCGCCGCGCTGATCGAGGAAGCGCGGGCGAAGAAGGGCCAGATGAACTACGCCTCTCCCGGCAATGGCGCGGCGGGCCACCTGGCCATGGCGCTGCTGCTCCAGCAAGCCGGGGTGGAGGCGACCCATGTGCCCTTCCGCGGCGCCGCGCCGGGCCTGACCGACGTGGCCGCCGGGCATGTCTCCGCCATGATCAGCACCTTGCCCTCGGTCGCCGGGCTGGTGGCGGGCGGCACGCTGCGTCCCCTGGCCGTGACAGGCGACCGGCGCGTCGCTTCCATGCCCGATGTGCCCAGCGTCGCCGAGACCCTGCCGGGCTACCGCGTCACCGCCTGGTACGGGATCCTGGTGCCGCATGGCACGCCGGAGCCAATCCGGGCGCGGCTGGAGGAGAGCATCCTGGCCAACCTCGGCACGCCGGACCTGATCGCGAGCCTAGAGCGCGAGGGAGCCGTGCCTTATCCGATGAAGGGCGAAGCCTTCGGCCGTTTCATCGCCGCCGAGCGGGCCCGGTGGGCGCCGGTGATCCAGTCGGCGGGCATCACTGCGGACTGAATGCATCATGCGCCCGGGACAGTCCCGCCCCGCCTCGCGCGCTGCCTCCCGATTGGAAGCAGCATTCAAGGGGCGCGCGCGTGCTCGCTGAGGGCTTGCCGTAAGGGCGGGCGTCTTTTCACGTCGGATCCGCTCACCGACTTGTTAGCCCTCTCAAACCCTTAGCGAGCGTTGATGAAACGGCGTCTTCAGGCCGTTCCCGGAATGGACGCGGGAACACAAAACACTTCTCAAAGTTGCGAGCGCCCATCAACCGGGCTAGACCGGCCCCCGATGGACGGCACAACGACCGCACCAGCCCCTGCCGCCTCCGCCGTCACGGTGGATGTCTCGCAGGGGCCGCTCCCCCTCTACCGCGCCCGCGTGGCTGCGGGGACGTTGCATGCCGACCCGGCCCAGGCCCGGGCCGCCGAAACGCTGCAGGATCTCTGGCGCCGCCTGCGCGGCTACGACCCGCGCCCCGAGGCCGCGAAGGAGGAGCCCGGCCTGCTGGCCCGCTTTTTCCGCCGCAAGCCCGTGGACGAGCAACCGGGCGGCCCGCCGCTCGGCCTCTACCTCGTCGGCGAGGTGGGGCGCGGCAAGTCGATGCTGATGGACCTGTTCTTCGAGACGGCGGATGTGCCGCGCAAGAAGCGCGAGCATTTCCACGCCTTCATGCAGAAGGCCCATCGCCGGATCCACGAATACCGCCGCACCCATGTCGATGCCTCTGGCGATGCCGCGGATCCCATCCCGCCGCTGGCGGACAGCATCGTGGCCGAAGCCGCTCTGCTCTGCTTCGACGAGTTCCAGGTTCATGACATCACCGATGCCATGATCCTCGGGCGGCTGTTCGAGGCGCTGTTCGCGCGCGGCGTGGTGGTCGTCGCGACCTCCAACACCGCGCCGGCCGATCTTTTCAAGGGCAAGCCGGGGCGCGACGCCTTCCTGCCCTTCATCGCCATGATCCAGAAGCGGCTGGAGGTGCTGCACCTCTCGGCGCTCCAGGATTACCGGCGCGACCGCATCCGGGGACTGCCGACCTGGCATTCCCCGGTGGATGGCCGTGCCAACCGCGCGCTGAACGCCGCCTTCCTCGAGCTGAGCGGCGTCGTCCATGGTACGCCCTGCTCGCTGACAGTGCTGGGCCGCAAGGTCGAGGTGCCGCAGGCGCATCGCGGGGTGGCACGCGCGGATTTCGAGGCGCTTTGCGGCGTCTTCCTCGGCGCGGCGGACTACCTCGCCATCGCCACCCATTTCCACACGCTCGTGCTGGACGGCGTGCCGCGACTGGGGCCGGAAAATTACGACCGGGCCCGCCGCTTCGTGACGCTCATCGACACGCTCTATGAGCACCGCTGCAAGCTGGTCGCCTCAGCCGAGGCCGAGCCCGACCAATTGTACGAGAAGGGTGAGGGGGCGGCGATCTTCCAGCGCACCGCCTCGCGCCTCATGGAAATGCAGAGCCAGGACTACCTGGCGCTGCCGCATCTGACATGACGTAACCCGGCACCGGATTTGCTTGGCGCTGGCCTGAGGGGGCGAGGCGCCGGGCGGGGGATCCGGCGCCGAGCCTAAGGGGGAGAATTTACATGCTGCGTTCCTTTGCCATCGCGCTCGGCGCGATCGTCGCGCTTGCCGCTGCCCATCCGGCGGAGGCGGCGGGCGGCCGCGCGGAGGCCCGATCCTCGGGCAAGGCGTCCCGCGCCGCCGCGACGCCTGCGCGCCGCCCGGTCGCGATCGCGCCCAGCGGCCGCGCCACCGTCCGCACCGCCGCGCGCGCTGCGAACCGCCCGGCCGCCGCCAGCCGCTCCGGCCGGCTCCAGCCCCGCGCCGCTGGCCGCCGCGAGGCTGCCCGCGCCTCTGACCGTCAGCAGGCCGCCTTTCAGGGCGGGCGTCCCGGCCTCCGCAGGGTGAGCCTGTTTTCCGCTCCGACCGCGGCGGCGACGTTACCGGCACGCGGCGGCAAGTATGGCAAGTCGTCTCGCTCCGAGGGCCGTTCCGGCGGCCGCATGGGCGTCTGGCACGCCGGCCTGCCCGCGCCGGATGGTGAGCAGATGGACTGCCCCGCCGGCACCATGGCCGTGCTCGCCCGCGGCCATGCCGACACATTCCGCTGCATGCCGATGTGATGCGGCGCCCTGGGCTGCGGCAGTGTCCGCGGCCCGGGGGGGATAGCGGCGTGCCAAAGGCGCTCCTCCTTCCGGAGCGGCGCCGGCTTCCGCGCCGTCTCG
>DATCMG010000085.1:0-1944 GCA_036563555.1 Roseomonas sp.
GCGAATGGACGCGGGACCGTCCTCAACGTCCTGGGCGCGGGTGGCAGTTCCACGAGCGGGCGCGGTGACACGGTCCGCCTGCAACACGCATATGCGATCCCTCTTCACAGCTCGCGTGACCATCACGCGGAGACCGCGATGGTCTATGGCGCCGCAGGATTGGACCGGGCATCGGCCCGCCTCGCGCTCACCCGTCACTGGCGCGACGCCCACGTCTACTGGGATCGTGCGCGAATCGCTCAGCGCTTGGCTGACCAGGGGATCGTCGCTACCAAGTCGGCTGAGCGACGACATGTCCTATCCATGGCCGCCGTCGACCGCTTGCCAACGTCGGTCGGCGCCTTCGCCGCTGACTTCGGGAACTGGCTCGCGGGCGGCGCCCTAAACGAGGGTCCGTCCTGGCGCCAGACGGGCGGTGCGGGAGGGCTCATAGCGAAGCTCAAGTCCGCCTCGGTCGAACCGGGCGCGGCCGATGGCTCGGCGGTGATGGCGCTCTGCCGCCTGGGCCGACACGCCCCCTCCGCCAAAAGGCACGAGTCATCCAAGACGGTCCATCCAACGGCCCAGAAGCTCGTCCGACTCATCCGCGAGAATGTCATGGTGTTCCCTCCCGCGGTTCGCCCCCGTCGAGCAACACCGGCGGAAAGTTCCCCGTTGATCTGCCTATCTTCAGCGTCGGACCTCGCACGTCTCGAAAATCAGAAGCGGCTGGTGACCCTGCAGGCCCTCGCCCGGCCAGGGGGCGTGGCCGCCTTCCAGGGCATGATCAGCACCCTGATTCCCGCCCACAGTCATCGAGCAGCAAGGGGGGAGACTCTGCCCCCCGGACAGTTCCTCGAAGAGACAGACCGACGGCGCCGCGCTCTGGACACTGCTTTGGCATCTGCGTCCCCCGAGCTTGCCAGGGCTGTTGACCATCTCCTCCTCGGAGCTCGCAGCGCCGAAGCGCCGCTGACCGCCGCCGCCTGGGCGAGATCCGGTCTTCCTACTGGGCCAGCAGGTGGGCCGCCTGCCCGTCGCGAACCTATCGACCAACCGCTCGACCTACATGTCCCCTCCAGCCGTTCGCGGCGCTCCACCTCGCCCAAGCGGCCTGGCATTCCGGCAACTTTACGCCCCCTCGTCACCCGCATCCGGACAGCAATCTCGGTCGGGGTTCTGGTTCGCGTCGCGCGCCTGACCTTACCGGGATGGCGCCGTGAGGCAATCCGCGTAAGCAGAGTTGGTTCGGCACCTGTCCAGGTTGAGACGCCCGAACAAAGAGAACGGCGCTAGATTCAAGGAGACTGACGTGCCCGATGGAACATCTAAGCCTCGCCGTAAGATGGGAGGCGTCCTCGTACCGCCGATCCGGGACGAGGAGGCCTGTAAGGCTGGCGAGCCCATCTGCCTGGGCTGCTATCACTTCACGCGAGCGGACCCGCCCATTGAGCCTCCACAAGGAGAGCTGGATCGGTCTCATCCGCCAAACGTCGATCCCGTAGACTGGAAGCAGGCCGTCACAAGGCGGTACGCCGGCCTTGGCTTCTGTACGTCCCAGCCTCCCCTTCCGGGAAAGGATGGCGTAGGCTACTGGCCGACCACACACGTCTCCTGGCGATGCGGGCTGTTCGTCAGCACCGAGGCAGCGCTTAGGGATCTCGGTCTGGGTGGTAACCCTCAGAAGTAGGCGTGACGCCGGCTGGAAAGGCCACTTCAGCTCGGCGATGAGCTGAGCACCACAAGTGCGTGATGTGGCCCCTCCTTGTATCCCGCCGGCTTTCGGCCGCCTCCGGCACCGAGTCACTGCCGGCGGAGAACCAGATCGTGTTCCTTGGCGTGGATGCGGCCCACCCGCGGCGAAACCCACGACGGTCCGGACGACACGCCCGGGTGCCTGCGCCCGGGCCCGGGGCCCCGCCACAGTGAGCCCGAGGGCCGCAAATGTGCGACGGGTCGAGATGA
>DATCMG010000095.1:0-3031 GCA_036563555.1 Roseomonas sp.
ATACGTGCGCTCCTCCCGCATGTGCATGAGCATCGCCAGGTGCATAATCTCGACAGCCTGCGCGCCCTGGTCGCCACCCTCTCGGTGGCCGGGCCGGGCAACAGGAGGCCCGCATGAGCGGCACCGAGGATATTCTGGAGACCGCCCGCGCCTGGCGCGGGCAGGGCGAACGCGTGGCCCTGGCCACGGTGGTAGAAACCTGGGGCTCCTCCCCCCGCCCCGCCGGTTCGCGCCTGGCGGTGACGGCCACGGGCCGCCTCGCCGGCTCGGTTTCCGGCGGCTGCATAGAGGGCGCGGTGGCCGATGTGGCGAAGCAGGTGATGGAGAGCGGTACGCCGCAACTCCTTGATTTCGGGATCACCGACGAGCGCGCCTGGGAGGTCGGGCTGGCCTGTGGCGGCAAGCTGAAGGTCTTCGTGGAGCCTCTGGCGTGACGCCCGAAACTCTTGAGATCCTGCAAGCCGCGCGCGCGGCCCGCCGCCCGGTCGCCCTGCTGACGCGGCTGCCGGATGGCGCGCAGCAACTTTATCCGGACCAGCCGGCCCCGCCCGCCTTGGCCGAGGCCGCCGAGGCCGCGCTGCGGGACGACCGCGCCGGTCCCGTGGCGCTGGGCGGTGAAACCTGGTTCATCCATCCCCAGACCCCGCCGCCCCGGCTGATCATTGTCGGCGCCGTCCATGTCGCCCAGGCCCTGGTGCCGATGGCGGCCGCGGTCGGCCTGGCCGTGACCGTGGTGGATCCGCGCCGCGCCTTCGCCACCGAGGAACGCTTCGCTGCCGACGCCACCCTGGTGGATGAATGGCCCGATGACGCCCTCACCGCGCTGCGGCCAGACTCCCGCACCGCCATCGTCACCCTCACCCATGACCCGAAGCTGGACGACCCGGCCCTCGACGTCGCGCTCCGCTCGGATGCCTTCTATGTCGGCGCCCTCGGCAGCCGCCGCACCCATGCCAGGCGCGTTGACCGCCTGACCGAAGCCGGGCACGAGACCGAGGCCATCGCCCGCATCCGCGCCCCTGTCGGGCTCGATATCGGCGCCGTGACGGCACCCGAGATCGCCCTCTCCATCATCGCCCAGGTCGTCGCGGCCCGAAGGGGGAAGCTCGCATGATCTTTGGCCCCACCCCCCTGGACGAGGCGCGCGGCGCCATCCTCGCCCACACGCTGCGCCTGCCGGATCGCGTGCTGAAGAAGGGCACGGTGCTCGACGCATCGGCGATCGATGCCCTCCGAGCCGCCCGGCATGGCGAGGTGATCGCCGCCCGCCTCGAATCCGGCGACGTGCCGGAGGACGAGGCCGCCGACCGTATGGCCAATGCCATGCTCCGCCCCCTCATTGCACGTAGCCGGGCGGCGACGGGCCGCGTGAACCTCCTGGCCGAGACCCATGGCGTCCTGCGCGTCGATTCCGCCCTGATCGACCGCCTGAACGCGCTGGACGAAAGCCTCACCCTCGCCACCCTGGCCGATTTCACGGTCGTCCAGCCCAAGGACATGCTGGCAACGCTGAAGGTCATCCCCTTCGCGGTCCCCGCCGGCGCCCTTCAGGTGGCGGAAGCCATGTTGCGCGGCTCCCCCGTCCTGACCCTGCACCCTTTCCGGCCGCTGAAGGTCGGGCTGGTCTCGACCGAGCTGCCCGGCATGAAGGACAAGGTGATCGAGAACGGTATCGAGGCGACCCAGATCCGTGTCGAGGCCGTCGCCGGCACCCTCCTGCCGCCGGAGCGCTGCGCCCATGACACGGCGGCGATCGCCGATGCCCTGAACCGACTGCGTAAGGCGGGCGCCGAGTTGCTGCTGGTGATGGGCGCCTCCGCCGTTGTGGACCGGCGCGACGTGGCCCCTGCCGGCATCGTTCGCGCCGGCGGCGTGATCGAGCATTTCGGCATGCCGGTGGACCCTGGGAACCTTCTCTGCCTCGGGCGGATCGGGGACGTCCCGGCCATGGTGCTGCCGGGCTGCGCCCGCAGCCCGAAGGTCAACGGCTTCGACTGGGTGCTGGAACGCCTCTTGGCCGGCATCCCGGTCACGTCGAAATCCGTCATGCGCATGGGGGTCGGCGGGCTGCTGAAGGAGATCGACACCCGCCCGCTTCCGCGTGGCGACGCGCCCCGCACCGCCCCCACCCCTGCCCCGCGCCGCCCGCGCAAGGTGGCCGCCCTGGTGCTCGCCGCCGGCCGTTCCCGCCGGATGGCGCCGCTGAACAAGCTGATGGTCTCGGACAAGGCCGGGCACACGATGATCGCCCGCGTCGTGGACAACGCCCTCGCCAGCCGCGCCCGCCCCGTGCTCGTCGTGACGGGACATGAGCGCGACCGGGTGGAGGAGGCTCTCGCCGGCCGCCCTGTGCTGATGAGCCATGCGGATGGTTATGCGGAGGGTCTTTCCGCCTCCCTGAAGGCCGGCATCTCCGCCTTGCCTCCTGATGTGGAGGGAGTGCTGGTGCTGCTCGGCGACATGCCGCTGGTCAGCCCGGCCATGCTCGACCGCATCCTCGCCGCCTTCGATCCGGAGGAGGGCCGCGCCATCGTGCAGCCCACCTTCCGCGGCAAGCAGGGCAACCCCGTGCTCTGGGGCCGTGAATTCTTCGAGGAGATCCTCGCCATATCAGGCGATGTCGGCGCCCGTTATCTCACCGGCCGCCATGGCGACCGACTGGTGAATATCGAGATGGCGGATGACGGCGTCCTCCGTGATTTCGACACGCTGGAGACGCTGAAGGGGCTTGATCCGGTCAAGCCCTGACCTTTTGGCGAAGGCACCCCACCTCTATCCCACCATGCCGACCGCCTACGCCATTCCCTTCGCGCCGGAGGCGACTCCCTCTGTTTCGCCCCGCGCCCTGCTCTCCGCCTGGGACATGGCGCGGGACGCCGCGACCGCCGCGCTGCACGGTCCACCCCGTGCCTTCCGTTTCGCGGGCGAATCCGCGCTCGACCTCCTGCTGGAGGACCGCGATGCCTGCTGCTGGGCCGAGGCGCTGGACCGCCGCATCGGCCTCGACCATGTCGAGGGCATGGCCACGCTG
>DATCMG010000096.1:0-2686 GCA_036563555.1 Roseomonas sp.
TCCAGCCCTTCCGCGACTTCGAGGCCATGCCCGAGCCGCAGCGGCGCCGGAACATGGACCGCGCCGAGCGGAAGTTCGACGTGATGCAGGCGCTGGGCACCGACCTCGTGCTGGTCTGCAGCAACGTCCAGCCCGCGGCCCTGGATGACCCCGAGCGAGCCGCCGCCGACCTGCGCGAGATGGCCGAGCGCGCCGCCGCGCGCGGGCTGCGCGTGGGCTATGAGGCGCTGTCCTGGGGGCGCCACGTCAACCGGTGGCGCCAAGCCTGGGACATCGTGCGGCGCGCGGACCACCCGGCGCTGGGCCTTATCCTCGACAGCTTCCACACCCTGGCGCTCGGCGACACGCTGGAAGGGTTGGCGGGGACGGTGCCGGGGGACCGGATCGCCTTCGTGCAGCTTGCCGATGCCCCGCGCCTGTCCATGGACGTGCTCAGCTGGTCCCGCCACTTCCGTAACTTCCCCGGCCAGGGCGAGCTGGCCGTCGCGGATTTCGCGCGGGAGGTTCTGGCCGCGGGCTATCGCGGGCCGCTGTCGCTGGAGGTGTTCAACGACGAGTTCCGTGCCGCCCCGGCACGCCGGATCGCACGGGACGGGCACCGTTCCCTGATCTGGCTGGATTCCGTGCTGGCGGCGCCCTCGGTCCCGGCCGCGCCGCTGCCGGCGGCACCGGTGCTGGGCGGGGTGGAGTTCCTCGAATTCGCCGTGGACGAGGCCCGGGGGAAGGACCTCGCGGCGTTTCTTTCCACTCTGGGCTTCCACAAGGCGGGCCAGCACCGCTCCAAGGCGGTGGAGCTTTGGCGGCAGGGGGGCGTGAACCTTGTGCTCAATGCCGAGCCGGACAGTGCGGCGGCGGGGCATTTCGAGCTGCACGGCGCCTCGGTCTGCGCCACCGCCATCCGGGTGGACGATGCCTCGCGCGCCCTGGCCCGCGCCGAGGCGCTGCTCTGCTCCACCTGGCGCGAGCGGGTGGGGGAGGGGGAGCGGCGCATCCCCGCCATACGCGCGCCGGACGGCACGCTGATCTACCTGGTCGAGCCGGGCGCCGAGGGGCGGAGCATCTGGGAGAGCGACTTCCACCTGCTGCCCGGCGCTGATGCCGGGGCGGGTGACGGGCCGGGGGCGCTGGAACAAGTGGACCATGTGGCCCATGCGCTGACCCAGGGGCAGATGGATGGCTTCGTGCTGTTCCATCGCGCCGTGTTCGGGTTGGAACCGAACCCGCCGCTGGACCTGCCGGACCCGCAGGGGCTGGTCCGCAGCCGGGCGATGGCGGACCCGGCGGGGCGGGTGCGGATGCCGCTGAACGTCTCGGAGAGCCGGCAGACGGCGACCGGGCGCTTCGTCTCGGCCATGGCGGGGGCCGGGGTCCATCACATCGCCTTCTCCACGCCCGATGCCGCGGCCTTCGTGGCCGGGCGGGCGGCACCGATGCTGACCATCCCCGACAACTACTACGAAGATCTCGGCGCCCGCTTCGGCCTGGAGGATCAGTTGCTCGCGGAGCTGGAGCGGGGCCATCTCCTCTATGACCGCGACGCGGGCGGCGGCGAGTTCGTGCACGCCTTCACCGTCTCCTTCGAGGACCGCTTCTTCTTCGAGGTGGTGGAGCGCCGGGGCGGCTATGCCGATTACGGGGCGGCGAATGCCGGGGTCAGGATGGCCGCGCAGGCGCGTGCGCGGCCCTGGATGCCGGGCTGAAGGTGGAAAGGAAGCGGAGTCAGTCTGGGCGGGGGCGGAACCAGAGGCCCGGGATTACGGCCCGCCGATCCCCCGGCCGGTTGATCGCCGGCCGACGACCCGTGGCTCCGCGAATACGGCCGGCTCCTGGGGCGCGCCGTCATTTCGCATCGCGTGCTCGCCGAAGGCGGGAATGCCGGGGGGCAGGATCGTCTCGTGCCGGGCCACTTCGACGAAGATGTGCTTGGCGTTCTCCGGGTTAATTTCGAACCAGTCAGGGTCGTCGAAAGTGCCGGCATAGACGCCGCAGGATGTCGGGAACCTCTCGAAACTCAGGTAGAGCTTCGTCCCGCAGGTGGCGCAGAAGTGGATATGGACAAGCTTCCCGCTCCCTCCGGAGCGATGCTCGTAGGTCGCGGGAGAACCCTTCGTTACCCGAAGGTCTTCCCGCCGGAAGATGGGTTCCACCATATAGGCCGAGCCGGTCGCGCGCTGGCAGAACTGGCAATGGCAGGTGGTGACGCGGAGCGGTTCCGCCAGCGTCTCATACCTGACCGCGCCGCAGATGCACCCGCCTTCGTGGATGGTCATGGCAGTCTCCTGCTGTGACGGGGCTGCGGCCCTTTGAGCACGCGTCTCTGGATCGCGCCTTCCGCCCATGTCGCCCCGGGACCTGAGCGGCCGCGCCGAGGCTGCCAGCGGAACCTTCGCAGGTTCAAACCAAATCAGCGTTGAGGCGTCACGATCTGGAGCGGGGATCCGGAGGAAGTGCCGGCGGATTGGCCTGCCGGGGTTGTTTCCGCGCGACGCTCCGCCTGGCGCTTGCCAGTGCGCCGGGCGTTGCGCAGGCTCCCTATGCCATGACAAATCCGCTCCCCATCACCCCCGGCTTTCGGCTCGACGGCCAGCGCGCCCTCGTCACAGGCGCTTCCGGCGGAATCGGCCGGGCCGCCGCCGTCGCCCTTGCCCAGGCCGGGGCGGAGGTGGTCCTGGCTGCCCGCACGCTG
>DATCMG010000097.1:0-4798 GCA_036563555.1 Roseomonas sp.
GCATCGATCCGTTCCGAGGCGGCGGGGATGCCCACCATCTCCAGCCAGCCGATCGCGCGGCGGCGGGCCTCGCCGGCGTCGATGTCCAGATGCGTCTGCATCGTCTCGGTGAGCTGGTGGCCGACCGTGTAGAGCGGGTTCAGCGTGGTCAGCGGGTCCTGGAAGATGGCGCCGATCCGCTTGCCGCGGATCTTCCGCATCTCGCGCGGAGGGAGATTGTCGATCCGCTGCCCGTGCAGCGAGATCGACCCGCCCGCGACCCGCCCCGGCGGTTCCAGCAACCCGATGATGGCGGCGCCGGTCATGGACTTGCCCGCGCCGGACTCGCCGACGACCCCCAGCACCTCGCCGGGCGCGATGTCGAAGGAGACCTTGTCCAGGGCACGCAGCACGCCGCGGCGCGTAGGGAATTCAACAACGAGGTCCCGGACCTCGAGAAGCGGGGACATCAACGAAGCCTCGGGTTCAGCGCGTCGCGCAGCCAGTCTCCAAGCAGGTTCACGGAGAGCACCATCGCCACCAGGGCGAGCCCCGGGAATATGGTGATCCACCACTCCCCGCTGAAGAGGAAGTCATTCCCGACACGGATGAGGGTTCCGAGCGAGGGCTGGGTCGCCGGCACGCCGACGCCAAGGAAGGACAGCGTCGCCTCGGAAACGATGGCGAGGCCGAGATTCAGTGTCGCCAGCACCAGCAGCGGCCCGAGCACATTCGGCAGCACATGGGTCAGCATGATCCGGGCCGGTGAAATGCCGATCACCCGTGCCGCCAGGACATATTCCTTGTTCCGCTCCACCAGCGCCGAACCGCGCACCGTGCGCGCGAAGCGCGGCCAGTCCGAAATGCCGATGGCCACGATCACCACATAGACGGCGATCTGGTCATGCAGCTCCCGCGGCAGGGCGGCCCGGGCCACGCCGTCGATCAGCAGGGCGATCAGGATGCTCGGGAAGGTGAGCTGGATATCCGCCACCCGCATCAGCACCGCATCCACCGCACCGCCCGCATAGCCCGCCAGCAGCCCCACCAGGACGCCCAGCAGCAGGGCGAAGGCGGTGGCCGAGACGCCCACCAGCAGCGATACCCGTGCCCCGTACATGATGGCCGAGAGCACGTCGCGTCCCTGGTCATCCGTGCCGAAAGGGTGCGCCCAGGATCCCTCATCCATGAAGGCCGGGGGGTTGAAGGCGTCCATCAGGTCGAGGCTGGCAAGGTCGAAGGGGTTGTAGGGCGCGAGGACAGGCGCCGCGACCGCGCCCACGATGCAGATCAGCGCCACCAGCGCGGAGAGCATGGCGGTCGGCGTGGTGCGGAAGGACCAGAAGAGGTCGCTGCCGAAGAAGCGGGTCAGAGCCGACATGGTTCAGTGCCCCCGCCCGGCGCGCAGCCGGGGGTCCACGGCATAGTAGAGCAGGTCCACGACCAGGTTGATCAGCACGAACACCGCCGCGATGAGGAGGAGATAGGCCGCCATGACCGGAATGTCGGCCGATGAGACGGACTGGATGAAGAGAAGCCCCATGCCGGGCCACTGGAACACCGTCTCGGTCACGATGGAGAAGGCGATGATGGCGCCGAGCTGGAGGCCGACGATGGTGATCACCGGCACCAGCGTGTTCCGCAGCGCGTGGCCGAAATGGATGGAGCGGTCCCTGAGCCCCCGGGCACGCGCGAACTTCACGTAATCCGAGCGCAGCACTTCCAGCATCTCGGAGCGCACCAGGCGCATGATGAGGGTCAGCTGGAACAGGCCGAGGGTGATCGAGGGCAGGACCAGCGCCTTCCAGCCCGACGCCGTCAGGAAGCCCGTGCTCCACCAGCCCAGTTGCACGGTGTCGCCCCGCCCGAAGCTCGGCAGCCAGCCCAGCCAGACGGAGAAGACGAGGATGAGCAGGATGCCGATGAGGAAGGTCGGCAGGGACACGCCCACCAGGCTGAAGGTGAGAAAGGCGCGGGAGAGCCAGGACCGGCGGTAGAGGCCCGTATAGACCCCCATCGGCACGCCAATCACCAGCGCCAGGACCGAGGCGCAGAGGGCCAGTTCCAGCGTCGCCGGCGCCCGCTCCAGGATCAGCTCCGCCACGGGGCGGGAAAGGCGGTAGGACAGGCCGAATTCGCCACGCAGGGCATTGCCGATGAAACGGAGGAACTGCACCCAGATCGGCTGGTCCAGCCCCAGCGCCGCGACCAGCGCATCGCGCTGCGCAACGCTGAACTCCTGCCCCAGCATGGTAGCGATGGGATCGCCCACGAAGGAGAAGAGCGCGAAGGCAATGAGGGCCACGGCCAGCATGACCGGCACGGCCTGGAGAATGCGCGAGATGATGAAAGCGAACACGGGTTCCGCCTAGCTGACCGGCGCCGGGCCGTCCACCCGGGCCGCATCATGCAATCTCGCAATTCCCATGCCCTGCCCTCGCTTCCGGAGAGTGGTTCCATGCTTCCGGAGAGTGGTTCCATGTTAAAAATATTCGCAGCAGCGTAACGATGGCCGCCCCGCTTGGCGCTACATGGCGAGTGGCCCGCCCCTGCCCTGCCCCTCGGATGTCCATTCCTTGATGATGGTATAGGCCACCGCCAGCAGCACCGGCCCCAGAAAGAGCCCGAGCAGCCCGAAGGCGAAGGCCCCGCCCAGGGCGCCCAGCAGGGTCAGCAGCAGTGGCAGGTCCGCACCGCGCGCGATCAGCCAGGGCCGGATGAAATTATCGACCGAGGAGATGCCGAAGGCCCCGTACAGGCCCATGAAGATGCCCCAGCCCGTGTTGCCGTTCGCCAGCAGCCAGATGGTGGCGGGAATCCAGACCACTGGCGCGCCGACGGGCAGGATGGAGATCACCCCGGCCAGGATGCCCAGCAAGGCCGGCTGCGGCACGCCGGATACCCAAAGGCCAAAGGCCGTCATCGCCCCCTGCACCACCGCCGTGCCGAGCAGACCGTAGATGACGCCGCGCGTCACCGCCCCCGTAAGCACCACCAGCCGCCGGCCCCGCCCGCCGGCCACGCGCTCGGCCATGCGGTCCAACGTCTCGGCCAGGCGAGGACCATCCCGGAAGAAGAAGAAGGAGAGGAGGATGGCGATCAGAAGCTCCGCGACCCCGGACACAATGGAGAGGACGAGGCCGAGCGCCGTCTGCGCCAGGCTGCCCGCATAGGGCCGCAGCACGCTGAACAGGTTGCCCACGCCGAGGTCGATGATATCGAGGCGTTCCCTCAGGAAGCCGCCCACCACCGGAATCCGGCCGATGACGTCCACCAGGGCCGGCAGCTCATTGGTCAGGAAACCCTGGATGGCGTTGCGCAGCCCATCCACCTCCTGGCGGCTGGTGGGCGCGGCGAGGGCCAGGGGGAGGCCGATGACCAGCATCATCGCGACGACCATCACCCCCGCCGCCCAGCCCGGCCGGAGATTCGCGCGGTCCGTGAGGAATCGGTAGGCGGGCCAGGTGGTGAAGGCGAGGATCACCGCCCAGAGCAGAGCCGACAGGAAGGGCCGCAGCACCAGGAAGCATCCCACCAGGAGTGCGACCAGGGCGCTCACGCCGATCAGGCGGACCACAAACTGCTTATCGTCCGACATGGTGGCCCCCGGTGCTCGCGCGATCGACCGACGCTGCGGTGTTCTTATCGCGCGGCAGTGCGGGGCGGCCAACGCCCAGCGTGCAGCAGCGGCAGCCGAGCGATGATTTTGGATGGAGACCGAATCGCGCTACCCTGGCGTGCAACAGGCCGCTTGGCGGGAAAAGGGGCCGCAGGAGGTCCGAATGCCGCGCTTCGCCGCCAATGTCTCCCTCCTGTTCACCGAAGCGCCCTTCCTCGACCGCTTCGCGCGCGCCCGCATGGCTGGATTCTCCGCGGTGGAGTTCCTCTTCCCTTATGACCACCCGGCAGCGGAAATCCGGTCACGGCTGGATGATGCCGGGGTTTCCGCCGTGCTGTTCAACGCCGCCCCGGGCGACTGGGATAGCGGGGAGAAGGGGCTGGCCGCCCTGCCCGGCCGTGAGGCCGAATTCCGCGACGCGATCGCCCGCGCCCTGGACTATGCCGGCACCCTCGGCTGTCCCCGCCTGCACGTCATGGCCGGGCTGGCGCCGCAAGGGGTGGCGCGGGACACGCTGCTGGCAACCTACGCCGCCAACCTCGCCTGGGCGGCCGAGCGCTGCGCGGCCCAGAGGGTGAAGCCGTTGATCGAGCCGATCAACCACCACGACATTCCGGGCTATGTGCTGAACACCACCACGCAGGCCGCCGCCATCATCGAGGCGATCGGGCCGGAGCGGCTTGGCCTGCAATTCGACCTTTATCACACGCAGGTCACCGAGGGGGACGTCACCCGCCGCTTCGAGGCCCTGCTGCCCCTGATCGCCCACGCCCAAGTGGCGGATACGCCCGGCCGCCACGAACCCGGCACGGGCGAGGTGAACTGGCCCTTCGTATTCGACCGCATCGATGCCATGGGATATCGCGGCTGGATCGGCTGCGAGTACCGCCCGGCGGGCGCCACCGAGCAGGGCCTCGGCTGGTTCGCGCCCTACCGGGCCGGATGAAACGAGAAGAGGACGCGACTCGAATGAAAATCGGCTTCATCGGTCTCGGCATCATGGGCCGCCCCATGGCGCTCAACCTCAAGAAGGCAGGGCACGATCTGATCGTGCCGGATCGCGCCAGCCTCACCGGCGAGATCCGTGGCGCCGCGCAGGTCCTCGCCTCCCCGGCCGAAGTGGCGGCGGCGGCCGAGGTGGTGATCCTGATGGTACCCGACACACCCGATGTCGAGGCGGTGCTGTTCGGCGATGGCGCG
>DATCMG010000100.1:0-1703 GCA_036563555.1 Roseomonas sp.
GGCGCCAGGAGTAGAAGGCGGTCAGGAAGGCCGCGATCAGCCCCATGGCGAAGGCATACATCCCTGCCCCGGTATGGGCGGCGAAGGCGCTCTCCAGGATCATGTCCTTGGAATAATAGCCGGCGAAGAAGGGAATGCCGGCCAGGGCCAGGCTGCCAATCCACATCACGGCATAGGTGACCGGGATTTTCGTCCAGATTCCGCCCATCTTCCGGATGTCCTGCTCGTCCGACATGGCATGGATCACCGAACCCGCCGAGAGGAAGAGCAGCGCCTTGAAGAAGGCATGGGTGAAGAGGTGGAACATCGCCGCCTGGTACGCACCCACGCCGATGGCGAAGAACATATAGCCAAGCTGCGAGCAGGTCGAATAAGCGATGATGCGTTTGATGTCGTTCTGAACGCAGCCGACCGTTGCCGCGAAGAAAGCGGTGGAGGCACCGACGATGGTCACGATGGTCAGGGCGACCGGCGCGTATTCGAGAATAGGCGACATGCGGGCAAGCAGGAACACGCCGGCCGTCACCATCGTCGCCGCATGGATCAGCGCGGAGACGGGCGTCGGCCCCTCCATCGCGTCCGGCAGCCAGGTATGCAGGCCGAGCTGCGCCGACTTGCCGCAGGCACCGAGGAATAGCAGGACCGAAATCACCTCAAGCGCCGGCAGGCCGGCGAAGGTGGCCTCGCGCATCTCCTCAACCCGGGAGAAGATGTCCCCGAAGGTAAGCGCGCCGAAGGTCCAGAAGGTCAGCGCCATGCCGAGCATGAAAAAGAGGTCGCCGACGCGGTTCACGATGAAGGCCTTCATCGCGGCCCGGTTCGCGCTCTCGCGGTCATACCAGTAGCCGATGAGCAGATAGCTCGCGAGGCCGACGCCCTCCCAGCCGAAGAAGAGCTGGGCGAGGTTGTCCGCCGTCACCAGCATCAGCATGGCAAAGGTGAAGAGGCCGAGATAGGCGAAGAAGCGTGGCGGCGTCTCGTCATGAGCCATGTAGCCGACGCTGTAGAGATGGATGAGGGTGGAGATGAAGGTGATCATCCCGACCATCACGGCGCTCAGCGTGTCGTAGCGGAGCGCCCAGTCGACGGTCAGCCCGCCCACATCGATCCATTCGGAGATGGTGACGATCCGGGGTGCGGAATGCAGCCCGACCTCGACGAAGGCCGAGACGCCGCAGATGGCGGCCAGCACCATGCAGCCGACCGAGACCCACATGGACAGGCGATCGCCCAGCCAGCGGCCGAAGAAGCCCGCGAGCGTGGCGCCCAGGAGCGGGAAGAAGACGGCACCGACGAACATGGCGCCCTAGCCCTTCAGGGTGGACACGTCTTCCACCTCGATGCTGCCGCGGTTGCGGAAGTAGATGACGACGATCGCCAGGCCGATCGCGGCCTCGGCGGCTGCGACGGTCAGGATGAACATGGCGAAGATCTGCCCGGTGAGATCCCCAAGGCTGGCGGAGAAGGCCACCAGATTCAGGTTCACCGAGAGCAGGATCAGCTCCACCGACATCAGGATGACGATGATGTTCTTCCGGTTCAGGAAGATGCCGAAGATGCCGAGCACGAAGAGGATCGCGCCCACCGTCAGGTAATGGCCCAGGCCGATGGTGAGCATCAGTGGTGCCCCCCATGCCCGTGGCCGTCATGGCCATGCGCGATCACCTTCGGCTTTTCCTCCTCGGGCAGTGGCGGCCGGAGGA
>DATCMG010000103.1:0-4851 GCA_036563555.1 Roseomonas sp.
CGGCGCCCCGCCATAGGTGATCAACTTCGCTCCCTGGATCATCCGCGAGGCCGCCTGACCGGTGGTGGCGAACGGCACCGTCCCGTCGGAATCCCCATGGATCACCAGCGTCGGCACCGTGAAGGCCCGCATATCGTCCCGGAAATCCGTCTCCGAGAAGGCCCGCACGCAATCCAGCGTTGCCTTGGGCGAGGCCTGCATGGCCAGCCCATGCGCCCATTGCAGGATTTCGTTCGTCACCGTGAAGTTCAACATCCCCGCACCGAAGAACTGCTTCCCGAAGCTCGTCAGGAAATAGGGCCGGTCCTCGCTCAGCCCGCGCACCATCTCGTCGAAGGTCTCGCGCGGCACGCCGTTCTCATGGTCCGGCGTCTTCAGCAGGAAGGGCGTCACCGCGCTCACCAGCACCGTCTTCGCCACGCGTGACGCCCCGTGCCGCGCGAGGTACCGCGCCACCTCGCCCCCGCCCATCGAGAACCCGACCAGCGTCGCGCTCTGCAGGTCCAGCTGGTCCATCAACTCCGCCAGGTCGCCTGCCAGCGTGTCGTAGTCATAGCCGGTATAGGGCTTGCCGCTCTCCCCGAAGCCCCGCCGGTCATAGGCGATGACCCGCAGCCCCTGGGAGGCCAGGAACATCGCCTGATACTCCCACATCGCCGCGCTCAGCGGCCATCCGTGGATGAGCACGACCGGCTTCCCGCTGCCCCAGTCATTGTAGTGGATCGCAACGTCGTCGCGCGTCTTGATGAACGGCATGGGGCAGTTGTCCCTCCGGAAAGACCCCCGACGGAACGGCTGCTTCGCCCCACGGTTGCCGCACCGCACATGGCAGCCATGCCGCACGCCCCCCGCGCGGCCGCACCCTGCACCCCCAGATAGGCGCCAACCGCTGGGCCCGCGCCCGGCCCCTCGCTGAAGGAAATCGCGCCTTGCCCAATGCCAACGCCGCCAGCCCGCTTTTCCAGCCCACCAAGGCCGGCGCCCTCGAACTCGCCAACCGCATCGCCATGGCGCCTCTCACCCGCAGCCGCGCCCTGGCCGGCGACGTGCCCCGCCCCTCCGCGGTCACCTATTACGCCCAGCGCGCCAGCGCCGGCCTCCTCATCACCGAGGCCACCCAGGTCAGCGACACCGCCAAGGGCTATGCCTGGACCCCCGGCATCTACACCGAAGCCCAGGTGGCGGGCTGGCGCCCCGTGACCGACGCCGTCCATGCCAAGGGCGGCAGGATCGTCGTCCAGCTCTGGCATGTCGGCCGCATCTCCCACCCCTCGCTGCAGCCTGGCAACGCCCGGCCCGTTGCCCCCTCGGTCGTCACCCCCAAGGGCCAGGCCTTCACCGAAACCGGCTTCCAGCCCCATCCCGAGCCCCGCGCGCTCGAAACCGATGAGATCGCCGGTATCGTCGCCGACTTCGCCCATGCCGCCAGCATGGCCCGCAAGGCCGGTTTCGACGGCGTCGAGATCCATGGGGCGAACGGCTACCTGATCGACCAGTTCCTGCGGAACGGCAGCAACCGCCGCACCGATGGTTACGGCGGCGGCATCGAGAACCGCACCCGCTTCCTCTTCGAGGTGGTAGAGGCCGTGACCCAGGCCATCGGCGCCGACCGCACCGGCCTCCGCCTTTCCCCCGTCACCCCCGCCAACGACGCCAGCGACAGCGACCCCGCCCCCCTCTTCCGACACGCGGTCGAAGGGCTGAACCGCTTCAACCTCGCCTATCTCCACATGGTCGAGGGCGCGACCGGCGGCCCGCGCGACATCGTCCCCGATTTCGACTTCGCGGCGCTCCGGAAGGCCTTCCACGGCCCCTACATGGCCAATAACGGCTACGACTTCGCCATGGCCGATGCCGCCCTGCGCGATGGTCGCGTCGACCTCATCGCCTTCGGCCGCCCCTTCATCGCCAACCCCGACTTGGTCGAGCGCATGAAGGCCGGCGCGCCGCTGGCGGCCCCGGACCGGGCCACCTTCTACGGCGGCGACGAGCGCGGCTACACGGACTACCCGGCCCTCGCGGCCTGAGCAGGGGAGGTCCGAGGGAACGATACTTCCCCGGACCTCCATCCATTTTCCGGGCACTTTCCCTGATCCTTCCGCTCCCGCTCCGAAATTTTAGGGTTCCCGTCACGTTAACCGGGGAATGCGAGACAGGACTGGGATGACCTCCGAGTGGCCCGCCGGGGGTGGAGAAATGGGAGCCCTCATCCGCGCCCATGACTGGACGGCGACGCCTCTCGGCCCGATCGCGCACTGGCCCCAAAGCCTCAGGGTCGCCGTCCGCCTGCTCCTCAACACCCGCCACCCCATGTTCATCTGGTGGGGCCCGGAGCTGATCCAGCTCTACAACGACGCCTATCGCGACACGATGGGGCCGGAGCACCACCCGGCGGCGCTCGGCGCAGGCGGGCGCGAGACCTGGGCCGAGGTCTGGGACACGATCGGCCCGCAGATCGACCAGGTCATGGCCGGCCACGGCGCGACCTGGCACGAGGACCAGCTCGTGCCGATGACGCGGAACGGCCAGCGCCAGAACCTCTGGTGGACCTATAGCTGCAGTCCCATCGACGATGATGCGGCGCCGAATGGCATTGGCGGCGTGCTGGTCATCTGCCAGGAAACCACCCAGTCCATCACGGATCGCAAGCTCGCCGAACAACGATTGCGCGAGAGCGAGACGCAATTCCAGCTGATGGCCGACGCCGTCCCGCAGATCGTCTGGATCACCGACGCCGAGGGACGGGTGGAGTTCTTCAGCCGGCAGTGGACGAACTACACCGGCGCCTCCTACGAGCCGACGACGGCGGCGGAGGTCGCCGCCAGCTTCGTCCATCCCGATGACGCGGCACTGACGATGGAGCGGTTCGAGGAGGCGCGGCGAACGCACGGCACCTTCCTCGTCGAACACCGCATCCGCTCGAAGGACGGCTTCTATCGCTGGTTCCTTGTTCGCGGCGAACCCTATCACGACCCCGGCAGCGGTGAGATCCTCCGCTGGTTCGGCACTTCCGTGGACATCCACGACCGCAAGCAGACCGAGGAAGCGCTGCGCGCGAGCGAGACGCGACTTCGCATCGCCACCGAGGCGAACGGCATCGGCACCTGGGAACTGACCATCCAGGGCGGGACATCGACCGCCGTCACCTCCCCGCGCCACAACGCCATCTTCGGCTACGCCGAGCCGGTCCCCGAGTGGAACTCCGAAATCCTTCTCTCGCACGTCATCCCCGAGGATCGCGAGGTGGTGGAACGCGCCCTGCGGCACGGCGTGGATACCGGCGAGGCCTGGAGCTTCCAGGCCCGTATCCGCCAGCGGCGCCGGGGCGAGCTGCGCTGGATCGAAGCGCATGCCCAGCCGGTGGAGCACGACGCGAAGCGGCAGGTCGTGCGCGTCATCGGCATCGTGCAGGACATCACCGCGCGAAAGGCCGCCGAGGAGCGCCAGGCACTGCTGACGAACGAGATGGACCACCGCGCCAAGAACGCCCTTGCCGTGGTCCAGAGCGCGCTGCGCCTCACGCCGAAGGAGGATGCCGCGTCCTATGCGGCGGCCGTAGAGGGGCGCGTCGGGGCACTGGCGCGGGCGCAGACCCTATTGGCGGAGGAGCGCTGGAACGGTGCCGGGCTGCATGCGCTGCTGGAGGGCGAACTTGCCCCCTTCCTCAGCGGCCAGGCCGTGGATCTGGACGGCCCGCCAGCGGTGCTGCCGGCCAGCATCGCGCAGCCCCTTGCCATGGCGGTGCACGAACTGGCGACGAATGCGGTGAAATACGGGGCGCTCTCGGAACCCGAAGGACGTGTTTCCGTCTCCTGGCGCTTCACGGGAGACGCTCCCGGCATCCTGCGCCTGCGCTGGATGGAAACGGGAGGTCCGCCGATCACCGGGCCGCCGACACGGCGTGGCTTCGGTTCGCGTGTGCTCGAAGGCACGGTGCGCCGGCAACTCGGCGGCGTGGTGTCGCTTGCCTGGGGGAGGACGGGGCTGGTCTGCGAGATCGAGGTCCCGATCGGCCAGGCAGATGCGCCCCCCGAGGCGGCACAGGCCCGCAGAACCGCCAGCCAGTGAACGGCGCCGCGTCCGGTTCCCAGGCTCAGCCCGGATGGCGAACAACCCATTCCCCTCCCCAGGCGTTTTGACAAGCATCAAAGGAGGACCCCGCCATGTCCGATATCGCCCCCACCGGCACCAGCAACGCCACCCGTCCCGAAAGCACCCGCCGCCTCATCTCCGCCGACAAGGTCGAGGGCACCGCCGTCTACAACACCGCCGGTGACCGCCTCGGCACCATCGACGACGTGATGATCGACAAGATCTCCGGCCGCGTCGCCTTCGCCGTCATGTCCTTCGGCGGCTTCCTCGGCCTTGGAGAGGATCACCATCCCCTCCCCTGGTCCGTCCTCACCTATGACACGACGAAGGGCGGCTATGTCGTCGACCTGACGCGCGAACAGCTCGAAGGTGCCCCCAGCTACGCGGCCGCCGAGAACGTGGACCTCAGCGACACCCATGGCCGCCGCGTCTATGACTACTACAAGGCCCAACCCTTCTGGCTCGACGTCGCCTGATCCAAACGGCCTGACCCCACTTCCCCCCGCCTGCGATCCGCCCCAAAACGAAGGCGACCACAGGCGGGGGAACAGGACCAATGGCGAAGATCGGCATCCTCGGCATTTCCGGCCGCATGGGCCGCCTCCTGGCCGAGGAAGTAACGGTGGCCGGCGCCACCCTCGCCGGCGGCACCGCCCGCCGCGGGGAGGAATGGCCCACCGATCCCCAATCCCTCGCCCGCGTCGCCGATGTCCTCATCGACTTCACCAATGCCGAGGCCGCCACCAGCCACGCCCAGGC
>DATCMG010000121.1:0-4811 GCA_036563555.1 Roseomonas sp.
AGGCGATGGCGTGGCCGGGCCTGCCGGGCGATGTTTGACGCATTGCTCCTGGCCGTGGGGCGGCGACAGGGGCGGGCGGTCACGCTATGTTCCCCTGATGAATACGGATCGCATCACCGCCGGAAACCGGCAGGAGGAGGACGCGGCGGAGGCCACGCTGCGTCCCCAGACCCTGGCCGACTTCACGGGCCAGCCGGCCCTGCGCGAGAATCTTTCGGTCTTCGTGCAGGCGGCGCGGGCGCGCGGGGATGCGCTGGACCATGTGCTGCTCTTCGGGCCGCCGGGCCTGGGCAAGACGACGCTAGCGCAGATCGTGGCGCGGGAGCTGGGGGTGGGGTTCCGCGCCACCTCCGGCCCCGTGCTGCAACGCGCGGGGGACCTGGCGGCCATCCTGACCAACCTGCAACCGCGGGACGTGTTGTTCGTCGATGAGATCCACCGGCTCCAGCCGGCGATCGAGGAGACGCTCTATCCCGCGATGGAGGATTTTCAGCTCGACCTCATCATCGGGGAAGGGCCGGCGGCGCGGACGGTGCGGATCGACCTGCCGCCCTTCACCCTGGTGGGCGCCACGACACGGGCGGGGCTGCTGGCGACGCCGCTGCGGGACCGCTTCGGCATCCCGCTGCGGCTGCAATTCTACTCGCCGGAGGAGCTGGAGCGGATCGTGGCGCGCGGGGCGCAGAAGCTGGGCTTCGTGCTGACCGCCGATGGCGCGCGGGAGATCGCGACGCGCAGCCGCGGCACGCCGCGCATCGCGGGCCGGCTGCTGCGGCGCGTGCGGGATTTCGCGGCGGTGGCGGGGCGGGATGCCGACCGGGCGCTGTGCGATGCCGCGCTGGAGCGGCTGGAGGTGGACCGGCTGGGGCTGGATGCGATGGACCGGCGCTATCTGCGCCGGCTGGTGGATCACCATGGCGGCGGGCCGGTGGGGGTGGAAACCCTGGCCGCCGCGCTCGCCGAGAGCCGGGACACGCTGGAGGAGGTGATCGAGCCTTACCTGATCCAGGAAGGGCTGATCCTGCGGACGCAGCGTGGGCGTGTGCTGGGCCTGCCGGGGTGGAAGCATCTGGGCATGACGCCGCCGCGCAACGCGGCGGTGCCGCAGGGCGACCTGCTGGACGATCCCGGGCTTTGAAGGGCCGCTGGCGGGAGGGGCGCCCCCCGCCGGCCTGTTCCTACCGATTTTGCCCCGGCATCTGGGTGGAACGGCCCGGGCCTGTTGTCCCGGCGGTGCCGGGGGCGGGGCGTGCCGTGCTGCCCCCCATTCCCATCGCGTTCGAACTGGCGCCGCCCTGCGTCGCCCTGGCACCCGAGCCGAGCGTGGTGGCGGGGACATTGGGCGTGGCCGGGGCGCCGGCGCTCGGCGTCCTGCCACTCTGGCTGCCAGCGGCCCCGGTGCCGCCGATCCCCATGCTGGTGCTACTCTGGGCATGGGCCCCAAGGGCGGTTCCCGCGAGCAGGGCGAGGGCCAGGCCGGCCTTCCTCATCATTGACATGCGTCGTCTCCCTTTCCTGGCGGGCCTGGTTCGAGAACGGCCTGGTCCGCTACAGGTCTAAACGCCCGAGGCCCTTGTTCTTTGGGGCAGAAGATGGGCCTTCATTCACGCCTCCCTGAGCTACCCCCTTCGCTGGAAAATGCGCCGAATCTGTCAGAGGCACCTCGCAGTGCCTAGTAAGATTGCGTATCGGACAAGCCTGACTCCGGGGCGGCCCCCCTGGCGGCGCCGCGGGATCGGCGCTAGGCCCCCGCGGCCATGGCCGTCCACCGCTACCCCCTTCGCGTCTATTTCGAGGATACCGACGCGGGTGGCGTGGCCTATCACGCCAATTATCTCCGCTGGGCGGAGCGCGCGCGGACGGAATCATTGCGTGACATGGAGTTGCCACATCATCTTCTAATGGCACGTCACCGTTCGTTGCTTGTGGTGCGCCGCATCGAAGTGGCGTATCTGCGGCCCGCCCGGCTCGATGACGCGGTCGTCGTGGAGACGCGGGTGCTGAAGGCGGGGGCCGCCTCGGTCGAGGTCGGGCAGGACGTGGTGGCGGCCGATGGGGGCATGCTGGCGCGGTTGAAGGTCGGGCTCGTCTGCGTCTCGCAGGAGACGCTGCGGCCCGTGCCGCTGCCGGAACCCTGGCGGTCCGCGCTGCGGCCGGCGCCGGCGGATGCGGCGGGGTGAAGGCTTCGCGGCAAAGGCGCCGCGGCGCCGATGGGTTTCGCCCGGAAGGGCAGGGTGCCCGGTGACGGGCGCGATGCATGGTCGCCCCCCGGGGCGATAGAGGAGGAGGCCGCCCGTGGGTGGTGTGACTGCGCAGAACCTGGCCGCGGCCGGGCATGATCTTTCCCTCTGGGGGCTCTTCCTCCAGGCGGACTGGGTCGTGAAGGCGGTGATGATCGGCCTGTTGCTGGCCAGCGTCTGGGTCTGGGCGATCGTCTTCGAGAAGTGGAACACCATGCGGCGCGTGAACCGCGCGGCGGATGCCTTCGAGGACAAGTTCTGGTCGGGCGGCAGCCTGGAGGATCTTTACCGCGGCGATGGCGAGCGGCCGACCCATCCCATGGCGGCGGTCTTCGGCGCGGGCATGCGGGAGTGGCAGCGGGCGGCCGATCTGGGGCTGAGCGGCGCGCCGGCGCTCACCGGCATGAAGGAGCGCGCGGAGCGCGCCATGAACGTGGCCGTGAACCGCGAGATGGACGGGCTGGAGAAGTGGATGACCTTCCTCGCCTCGGTGGGGTCGGTCGGGCCCTTCGTCGGGCTGTTCGGGACGGTCTGGGGCATCATGAACTCCTTCTCCGCCATCGCGGGGATGAACAACACGAACCTCGCCGTGGTGGCGCCGGGCATCGCGGAGGCGCTGTTCGCGACCGCAATCGGCCTCGTGGCCGCCATCCCGGCGGTGCTGGCCTACAACAAGATCAACACGGACCTGTCGCGCTTCGCCGGACGGCTGGAGGGCTTCTCGGCCGAGTTCGGCGCGATCCTGTCGCGCCAGGCGGACGAGGCGCGGGTGCCGGGTCCGCGCCAGCCGGCCCAGGTCTGATCCCGTGGCGGCATCCCTGAACACGGGCGGGCGGCGCGGCGGGCGCCGCCGCCCGATGGCCGAGATCAACGTCACGCCGCTGGTGGACGTGATGCTCGTGCTGCTGATCATCTTCATGGTGGCGGCGCCGCTGATGACGGTGGGCGTGCCGGTCGATCTTCCTAAGACCAACGCGGCCGCGCTGAACCAGGAGCAGGAGCCGCTGACCATCACGGTGAACCCGGAGGGGCGGATCTTCCTGCAGGAGACGGAGGTGCAGGCGGAGAACCTCGTGCCGCAGCTCCAGGCCATCATGCAGAACCAGCCCCAGGGCCAGCCAGAGCGGCGCATCTTCGTGCGCGGCGACCGTGCGATCGCCTATGGGCGGATCATGGAGGTGATGGGCATCGTCTCCTCCGCCGGGTTCTCGCGCGTGGCGCTGCTGGCGGAACAGCCGGCGGGGCAGCCGGCGCGTGGCGCGGCGCCCGCCCGCGGCGCTCCCCAGCCGGCCCGCCCGGGCACCGCGCAGCGGTAGCAGCCCCATGGCGGACGTTACGACCGGCACGGTGGGCGATCGGCTTCGCCCCTGGATCATCGCATCCCTGGCGCTGCACGCGCTGGTGGGGCTGATGATGCTCATCGAAATGCCGGGCCGGGAGATCCCGGAACCGCTGGAGACGGCGGTGCCGGTGGAGGTGGTGATGCCGGAGGCGCCGCAGCTCGCCCAGGCGCCCGACCCGCTGCCGCTGCCCGCGCCGCCCGCGCCGGTGCAGACCCCGCCCAGCCCGAACGCGGCGCCGCCGCCGCCCGAGCCGCCGCGCAACGAGCCGCCGACGCCGCTGCCGCCGCCGCCCCCGCCCAACCCGGCGGCGGCGCCCATGCCCGCGCCGCCGACGCCCACGCCGCCGACCCCGACACCGCCCCTGCCGACGCCGCCGGTACCCACGCCCGCGCCGCCGGCCCCGACACCGCCGCGCCCGGCGCCGCCCGCGCCATCCCCGCCGCAGCAGCAGGCCCAGGTGCAACCGCCTGCGCCGACGCCACCCGCGCCGCCCTTGCCCATGCCGCCGCCCCCTGCGCCCCCAGCGCCGGAAGGAATCCAGCAGGCGGCACCCAGCCCGCCGACGCCACCCGCTCCGCAGCGGCCGGCTCCGCCTGCGCCGCCGGCCAGGCCCGCTCCGCAGCAGCAGGCCCAGGCCCCGGCGCAGCCTCCGGCGCCGCCTGCCCCGCCCGCGCCGCCGGCCAGGCCAGCCCCGCCACAGCAGCAGGCCGCCGCTTCCCCGCCGGCTCCCCCCGCGCCGCCGCGCCCGAACCCGGTGCCGAACCAGCCCCCGGTTCCGCCGGCGCGTGAGAGCAACAACAGGCCGGGCACGGGGCAGACCCCGCCCGTGCCGAACCCGGCCGAGCGCAGCAATTCCGTGCAGAGCACGCTGGAGCGCCTGCGCGCCGCCCAGGCCGCCAACCAGCCGCCGCGATCCCGCGTGAACCCGGCCGCCGGTGGTGGCGCCCCGACCACGGGGGCCGGCACGCCCGCCGCGGGTGGCGGGGCGCCGACGGGCGCGGCCGCGCTGACCTCGGGCGAGATCCGGGGCGTGGCGGACAAGATCAGCGAATGCTGGTCGGTCGATGCCGGTGCGCCGGGGTTGGAGAGCATCGTGGTGGAATTGCGCGTGGAGGCGGATGCCCAGGGCGTGGTGCGCGTGGTGCGCCCGGCCGGTTCCATCCCGAGCGAGCCCCGCGCGCGGGCCGTGTTCGAGGCGGCGCGGCGGGCCCTGATGGACCCGAAATGT
>DATCMG010000122.1:0-6129 GCA_036563555.1 Roseomonas sp.
AAGCGGCGCGTGCTGCCCATCAGGACCAGCGGCGCGCCCTGCGGGGCGGCGGCGAGGATAGCCGGGGCGTGGCGTGCATGGGCGCAGGAGGCGACACGCCCAGCCCCCGCCAGCGCGGCGCGCAAGGCGGCGGGGTCGCGCAGATCGGCCAGGCGGGGTTCGCCGGGCAGGCCGGTCGCGGCCCAGCGGGCGGGATTCCGCACCACCGGGCGGAAATCCAGGCCTTCCGCCAGCAGCGCGCGGCAGAGGGCGGAGCCGGAGCGGCCGGAGGCACCGATCACGGCGACGGGTCCAGCGGCGGCAGATGCTGTCATCGGCAGGTGCCCCAGCCTCCCCGGTCCAGGTGGAAATGGTCGCGATGGGCCGCGTTATAGTCCGGGCCGAGCACGGCACCGAAGACCCGGCAGGCGGCGTCGCGCAGGTTTCGCAGAAAGCGGCCCGCCGGGGCCGGGGCATCCCAATCGCGCGGCAGGCCGACATTCCGGCCGTCGGCGAGGGTGAAGCCGGCGACGTCCAGGGCATTCGCGGTGGCGTGCTGGCTGCGGCGGCCACGATCCCGGTGGTAGACATTGCGGCAATTATAGGAGCCGAGGTGGCGCACGCCTGTCACGCGCTGGCCGAAGGCCTGCTCGGCGGCAGGCTGCAATCCGTGCCGCTCGAAGATGGCCCAGGCGGCGGCCAGGGGGCAGTTCACCACCGGGGTACTCGGGGAGAATCGAAGCTCGCTCGGCAGCCGCACCGGCTCCGCGATCCCGCAGCCATCCCGTATCGGCTGGGGCGAAAGCGGCTGGAGCGGGATGCCCGAGAGGGCGAAGGAGGCGGTGCAGAGACCGGGATCGCGCGCCATGCGGGAAAGCTTGTAGCGGGTCAGTATTCCGGGCGGTGCCCGCAGGTCGAGCGGTGCGGTGGGATCCCAGGCCGGTGGCAGGACCACGGCGCGCGGCAGCAGCAGGATCAGCAGGGCCAGGAGCGGGAGGAGGAGAAGGGGGAGCCAGCGGCGCATTCACGGCCCAGATGGGGGCGGTGGCCTCGTCATGGCAGGGGTCTCGAGTGATGTGGTATTGATATACCACACACCTTTTCCTTGACCTGGGGCGCGGCCCCGGTCATATCCCGCCCCGTATTTCTGACTGAACACACGGATCATGCTGCAAACCCAGACCCGCTCGATCAAGCCGGCCGAGGTCCAGAAGAACTGGATCCTGATCGACGCCGATGGCCTCGTCCTCGGCCGTCTTGCCGCCATCGTCGCCGACCGCCTGCGCGGGAAGCACAAGCCGACCTTCACGCCGCATGTCGATTGCGGCGACCACGTGGTCATCATCAACGCCCGCCGCGTGCGGCTGACCGGCAACAAGGCCGAGCAGAAGATCTTCTACTGGCACACCGGCTATGCCGGCGGCATCAAGCAGCGCACCGCGCGGGAGGGCCTTGAGGGCCGCTTCCCCGAGCGCGTGCTCGAAAAGGCCGTGGAGCGCATGATCACGCGCAACAACCTGGGCCGCCAGCAGATGCGCAACCTTCACGTCTATGCCGGCGCCGAGCATCCGCATGCCGGCCAGGCCCCCCAGGCGCTGGATGTCGGCGCGCTGAACCGCAAGAACGTCGCCGCCGCGAAGAAGGCCGCCTGATCATGAGCGAGCAGACCACCGCCACGTCGCTGGCCGACCTGAAGGACCTCGTCGCCGGCACCCCCGCCAGCCCCGAGAACGCCGCCGCCACCCGTGAGCCGAAGCGCGACGCCCAGGGCCGCGCCTATGCCACCGGCCGCCGCAAGAACGCGATCGCCCGCGTGTGGATCATGCCCGGCAAGGGCACGGTCACGATCAACGACAAGCCGGCCGCGAAGTATTTCGCCCGCCCGGTGCTGCGCATGCTGATCGCCCAGCCCTTCCTGGTGGCTGACCGGTACCAGCAGTTCGACGTGATGTGCACGGTTGTTGGCGGCGGCCTTTCCGGCCAGGCCGGCGCGGTGCGCCACGGCCTGTCCCGCGCGCTGACCAACTATGAGCCGGGCCTGCGCCCGATCCTCAAGAAGGCTGGCTTCCTGACCCGTGACCCGCGCGTGGTCGAGCGCAAGAAGTACGGCAAGCCGAAGGCCCGACGTTCCTTCCAGTTCAGCAAGCGCTGACGCTGGCGGGCCGGCGTCACGCCGGTCCAACATGGACTGTTCATCAGGAGGGGCGGCCCGCAAGGGCCGCCCCTCTTGCGTTTCCGCAAATCACAACCCCTATTTGCACCCCTGAGGAGAGCCAAGACATGGCCAAGGGCAGCATTCCGAGCGTCTTCATCGACGGCGAGTCCGGCACGACCGGCCTGCAGATCATCGAGCGCCTGCAGGGCCGTGCCGACATCGCCCTGCGCTCCCTGCCCGCTGAGCGCCGCAAGGACCCCGCCGCCAAGCGCGACATCTTCGCCGAGGTGGATGCCGTGGTGCTCTGCCTGCCAGACGATGCTGCGAAGGAGGCCACGGCCCTTGCGGCCGGTCTTGGTCCCCAGGCGCCTCGGCTGCTCGATGCTTCCACCGCCCACCGGGTCGATCCCGATTGGGTGTATGGCGTGCCGGAGCTGGAGCCGGGCCAGGCAGCCCGGATCGTGGCCGCGCCGCGCGTGGCCAATCCGGGCTGCTATCCCACGGGCGGCATCCTGCTGTTGCGGCCCCTGGTCGATGCCGGGCTGCTGCCGAAGGACTATCCGGTCACGGTGAATGCCGTGTCGGGCTATTCCGGCGGCGGCAAGGCGATGATCGCCGCCTATGAGGGGGAGGGAGCCCCGGCCTTCGAGCTTTACGGGCTGGGTTTGGAGCACAAGCACCTGCCGGAGTTGCAGCATTATTCCGGCCTGGCGCGGCGGCCGATCTTCGTGCCCAGCGTCGGCGATTTCCGCCAGGGCATGCTCGTCTCCATCCCGCTGCATCTCGATCTGCTGACCGGCCGGCCGTCCCCGGCCGCACTCGAAGCCGCCCTGGCTGCCCATTACGAGGGCTCGGAATTCGTGCGCGTGGTGCCCGCCGGTTCCGGCGGGAAGCTGGAGCCCGAGGCGCTGAACGGCACGAATCTGGTGGAGCTGCGCGTCTTCGGGAACCAGGCGCGGGGTCAGGCGGTGCTGGTCGCGCGGCTGGACAATCTCGGCAAGGGTGCCTCCGGCGCGGCGGTGCAGAACCTGGAGCTGATGCTCGGGCTGGGTGCCGCCAGCCGCATGGGAAGGGCCGCGTGAGCGGTCCCCTCTACCCCTTTAAGGGCCGGTGGCCGGAGATCCATGAGGGCGCCTTCGTGGCGCCTTCCGCCTCTGTGATCGGCGACGTCACCCTGGAGGAGGATGCGAGCGTCTGGTATGGCTGCGTGCTTCGCGGGGACACGAACTTCATCCGCATCGGCGCCCGCAGCAACGTGCAGGACGGCACGATCGTGCATGTGAATGCCGGCACCATGCCGGCGGTGATCGGCGCGGATGTGACCATCGGCCATGCCTGCATCATCCATGCCTGCACGCTGAAGGACCGCGCCTTCGTCGGCATGGGCGCGACGGTGCTGGACAAGGCAGTGATCGAGGAGGGCGGGATGCTCGGCGCCGGTGGTCTGCTGGCGCCGGGAAAGGTGATCGGGCGCAACGAATTGTGGCTCGGGTCACCGGCACGCCTCGTGCGCGTTATGTCTGCGGAGGAGCGGGCCGGCTGGGACCGGACCGCTCCCCATTATGTCGAGCTGGCCAAGGAGCATCGCGCCAGCCTCGGGAGCGGATCGCCAAGGGTGGCACACCCGGTGGCGTGAATCCGCTCTCCATGCCGGGGAGTGGAGGGCACATGCGGAAGATCGTGTTGGCGTTGGCTCTGGCCGTCGCGGGATGCGCCGCGGCGGAGGCCCCGGTGCCGCCCGTGCCGCCCCTGGCGGGGATGGGAAACCGTAACCTGGCGATGAACGCCATCCAGGGAGCGGCGGAGGCCTTCGCGAACCCGGCCGCGCTGCAAGGCCGGCCGGCCGAGGCCGCCGTTGCAATCAGCCGGCTCGAATGGGCAGCCCTGGCGGTGCCGGCGGACCGCAGCTTCTATATCTATAGCGGGATGACCGCCCCGGCCCTGACCGCCGCACGCTGGGAGGTGCGCCGGGCGGTCGGAATTTCAACCAACGCACCAGGCCCGGTGGTAATCGCAGGTATGGAGGGGGCCGCCGCCGCTCTGGCCCGCGGCGACACCGCCGCGGCTGGCGCGGCCCTGCCGCCCCCGACCTTCGCGCCCGACACGCTGGCACGCCTTGCACATCTTCCACATCTGCCCCAGGCCAATTCCGCCACGCTGCGCGCCACGCGCGACATCGAGTTCGGGCGCTCCGAGGATTGGGAGTTCCCGTGACGCCGCGCCGCGGGCAGGGCATCTTCCCCGGCGCATGAGACCGAATCCCCCGATGACGCGACGCCGCGCCCTGGCCTCCCTGCTCGCCCTCGCGCCGCTGGGCGCCTGCGCGGAGCTGCAGCGCCCCAACCTCGCCTGGCCGGTGCCGCCAGGCCTGCTGCCGGCTGGGGTGGATCCCGGCCGTGCCGCCGTAGCCGCCCTGGCGCAGGATCTTCAGGGCGCCAATACCGGCATCCGCGGTGAGCCGGCGCGCATCGCGCGTGCGGCTGCGCTGTTGGAATGGATGGCGGTGGAGCTAAATGCCAATCCTCGCTGGGCGCCCGTATCGCGTGACGCGCGTGAAGGGATCGGCCTGGCGCGGGACGAGATGCGCGGGGCGCTCGGCGCTGATCCGCTGGCAGCCTCGCCCCGGCTGGCGGCCGCCCTGGCCGCCGCCTACCGGGCCCTCTCGGCCGGGAACCGTGCGGCCGCCGCCGCGGCCCTGCCCCCGGCCCTGTTCCCCCGTGGGGGTGAGGCGGCGTTGGGGCGCCTCTCCGATCCGGGGCCGCTTCCCCAGGGGGAGATCTCCAGCGCGGCGCTCGCGGACCGGGTGCGGGTCCTGGACGAGACGAATGGCTGGGCCGTGGATTTCAACACGCCCGTTCCCGCCGAGCGCGGCGGGCGCGGGTCGCTTCCCTTCGGGATCTGAGCGGTGCGGCGGGCTCAGTCGCCCGCCATCACCTTCACATAGCTGCCGGGCGCGTCCTCCAGCGCGGGCAGGCCACCGGCGCCGGGTTGGCGCGCGGGGACCATGCTGCGGTCCTGCGCGGTGATCCAGCGCTGCCAGTCCGGCCACCAGGAGCCCGCGAGCTCGGCCGCGTGCTCGAACCATTCGGCAGGCTCTGGCGGCGCCTCCCCCGTGCCGACCCAGTGGCTGTACTTGCCGCTGTCCGGTGCGTTCACGACGCCGGCAATGTGGCCGGAAGCCGCCAGAACGAAGCGCACGGGGCCCGAGAAGAGCTGCGTCGCGCGGTAGCTGCTCTTCCAGGGCGCGATGTGGTCCTCCCGCGTGGCCAGGATGTAGGTTGGGGTCCTGATGTCCCGCAGGTCGAGCGGCACGCCGTCCAGTTCGATGCCGCCGGGCTTCACCAGGTCGTTCTGCTGGTACATGCGGCGCAGATAGAAGCTGTGCATCTTCGCCGGCATCCGCGTGGAGTCGCCGTTCCAGAAGAGCAGGTCGAAGGGGAAGGGTTCCTGCCCCAGGAGATAGTTCTGCACGACGAAGGACCAGATCAGGTCATTGGCGCGCAGCATGTTGAAGGTGTGGGCCATCTCCGCCCCTTCGAGGAAGCCGCGCTGGCTCATCTTCGCCTCGATGGCCTGGAGCTGCTCCTCGTCGATGAAGACGCCGAGCTCGCCTACCTCCTCGAAATCCAGCATGGTGGTGAAGAAGGTGGAGGACGCGATGCGGTCGTCTCCCTTCTTCGCCATATGCGCGAGTGTGCAGGCGAGCAGCGTGCCGCCGAGGCAGTAGCCGATCGCGTTCACCTGGCGTTCGCCGGTCGCCTTCTCGATCGCGTCGAGCGCGGCATAGGGACCGAGGCGCATGTAATCCTCGAAGCCCATCTCGGCGAGGCTCTCATCCGGGTTCACCCAGGAGCAGACGAAGACGGTATGGCCCTGGGAGACAGCCCAGCGAACGAAGGAATTCTTCGGGCGCAGGTCCAGGATGTAGAACTTGTTGATCCAGGGCGGCAGGATCAGCAGCGGCCGCTTCAGCACGGTTTCCGTCGTCGGGCTGT
>DATCMG010000124.1:0-4438 GCA_036563555.1 Roseomonas sp.
CGATGAGGGGCTGTTGCGGGCCCTGGTCGCACAGCAGGCGGCGCGGGAGCGGGTGCCGGAGCGGCAGTTGCGGGATCGCTATGCCCAGATGGCGCTGCGCACGCCGATGCCCGGCGCGGTGGTAGGGAAGGAGGCGCCGGAGCTGCGGGCGCTGCGCGAGGCCGTCGCGGCTTTCGCGCGCGATCTCGGCACCATCGAGATCGCGCTTCGCCCGCCGAAGCCGGTGCCGATGCTGGAATTCATGGCCCTTGGCGGGCGCCCGGCGGATCGCGTGGTGCGGGAGCTGAACATCACCGCCAGGGCGACGCCGCCGGGGCGCTGATCAGCCCGGCTGGGCGGCCGCGATCGCGGAGAGGTTCACGATCCCCCGCGCCGTGGTGCTCGGCACCATGACATGCACCGGCTTGTTCATGCCGAGCAGCATGGGGCCGAGCTGCAGGCCATCGGCCGCTGCCTTGAGCAGGTTATAGGCGATGTTGGCCGAATCGAGGTTCGGGAAGACCAGCAGGTTGGCCGAGCCCGTCAGCCGCCCATCCATCACCGCGCGGTCGCGGATGGTGGGTTCCAGCGCGGCGTCGGCGTGCATCTCGCCATCCACCTCCAGCGCGGGATCGCGCGCCCGGATCAGCTTCAGCGCGCGGCGCATCTTGCGGGCCGATGGCGCGTCCGAGGCGCCGAAGGAGGAATGGGAGAGAAGCGCGACGCGCGGCGTGACGCCGAAGGCGCGCACCTGTTCGGCGGCGAGCATGGTCATCTCGGCGATCTGCTCCTCATCGGGATCCACCAGCAGGTGGGTATCCACGAAGAACAGCGTGCCGGTGGGCAGGATTACGCCGGTCATGGCATAGACGCGGCCGGCATCGGGGCGCTTGCCCACGATGTCGAAGGCCTGGTGCCAATGGGTCATCCACTCGCCTGTGCCGCCGACGATGGCGGCGTCCACCAGGCCCGCCTCCAGCAGCAGCGTGGCGGCAACCGTGGGGCGGGTGCGCAGCGCGCGGGCGGCGGCGTCGGGTGGGATGCCGCGGCGGCCGACCTTGCTTTGGTAAAGCTGGAGGAGCGGGACGAAGGCCTCGGTATCCGCGTCGGGGTCCATCACCGTCACGCTGTCCTCGAGGTCCATCCGCAGGCCCATGGCACGGACCTTTTCGGTGATCACTTCCCGGCGGCCGATGATGACGGGCTCGGCGATGCCTTCGTCCAGCACGGTCTGTACCGCGCGCAGCGTCCGCTCATCCTCGCCCTCGCCATAGACGATGCGATGGGCTGCATTGCGCGCGGCGGCGAAGACCGGGCGCATCAGGTCGCCGGAGCGGAAGACGAACCGCTCCAGCCCCTGCCGATAGGCGCCGAAATCGGCGATCGGGCGGGTCGCGACGCCGGATTGCATGGCGGCGCGGGCCACGGCCGGCGCGATCTCCAGGATCAGGCGCGGGTCGAAGGGCTTGGGGATGATGTAGTCGGCACCGAAGATCGGCGCCTGGCCGCCATAGGCCGCGACCACCACCTCGCTCGCCTCCGCTCGGGCGAGCCGGGCGATGGCCTCCACCGCCGCGACCTTCATCTCCTCGTTGATCGTGGTCGCGCCCGCATCGAGGGCGCCGCGGAAGATGAAGGGGAAGCAGAGGACGTTGTTGACCTGATTCGGATAATCCGACCGGCCGGTGGCGACGATCGCGTCCGGGCGAGCGGCGCGGACGGCCTCTGGCAAGATCTCGGGCTCGGGATTGGCCAGGGCCAGGATCAGCGGCTTCGGCGCCATTCCCGGCAGCCATTCGGCCTTCAGCACGCGGGGCGCGGAGAGGCCGAGGAACACATCGGCTTCCGGCAGCGCATCGGCCAGGGTGCGGGCATCGGTGGCACGGGCGTAGCGCGACTTGTAGGGGTCCATCAGGACCTCGCGGCCCTCATAGACCACGCCCTCGATGTCGCAGACCGTGATGTTCTCGCGCCTGGCGCCCATGGCGACGAGCAGGTCAAGGCAGGCGAGGGCGGCGGCGCCGGCCCCCGAGGTGACGATCTTCGCATGGGCGATCAGCTTGCCCTGCAGCAGCAGCCCGTTTCGCACGGCGGCGGCGACGATGATGGCGGTGCCATGCTGGTCGTCATGGAAGACCGGGATCTTCATCCGGGCCCGCAGCGCACGCTCGATCTCGAAGCACTCGGGCGCCTTGATGTCCTCAAGGTTGATGGCGCCGAAGCTCGGCTCCAGCACCGCGACGGCCTCGACGAACTTCTCGGGGTCGCGCTCCTCCACCTCGATGTCGATGGAGTCGATATTGGCGAATTTCTTGAAGAGGACCGCCTTGCCCTCCATCACCGGCTTGGAAGCCAGCGCACCGATGGCGCCGAGTCCGAGGACCGCGGTGCCATTGGTGATGACCGCGACCATGTTGCCGCGCGCCGTGTAGTCATAGGCCGTGGTCGGGTCGGCCGCGATTTCCATGCAGGCCGCGGCGACGCCGGGCGAATAGGCGAGGCCGAGATCGCGCTGGGTGGCCATGCGCTTGGTGGGCTCGATGCTGAGCTTCCCCGGCCTCGGGAGCCGATGGTAGTCGAGCGCTGCTTTGCGGAAATCCTCGTCCATGATGCCGTTATGGCCCTGGGGGCGCGGCGGCGCCAGCGGGTAAACCCTCGGCCGGGCTGGCGGTGAACCAGGCCCACCGCGCGGCGTTCGCCGCATGCCAGGAAGCGACGGAGGCGGTGATGGCGGGACCATCCGATGATCCGGGCGGCGAGCCACGCACGGCCCGGAGACAAGGCGCTGCCCGGCACCCCAGGCGCGGCGGAGATGGTTTGCCCGGAATGCCAGGGCAAAGGGGAGTTGATGGGCAAGCCCTGCCTGGCCTGCAACGGTACGGGGATGGTGACCAGGGATCCGGAGCGCGAGGCGCCCGAGCCGATCATCTGACCTGGCCTGGGACTCCGGCCCTCCGCGCGCTACATGGCGCCGCAGGAACCGAGACGGGTGCCGACAGGCGCCCCCAGAGAGGCAGTGGTGCGGTCAAGAAGATTCGAACTTCCACGGGGTTTCCCCCACCAGCACCTCAAGCTGGCGCGTCTACCATTCCGCCATGACCGCAGGCAGGCGGCGGCGTATAACCGATGAGTGCGGCGGCATCAACCGGGGTCCCCACCCCTGAATGGCTGATTTCCGAAGATCGCATCCCGGTGCCCGATGCGCTGGCCGCGATGGAGGCCCGGGTTGCCGGAATCCGCGCCGGCACGGCGAGGGAGGCCGTGTGGCTGGTCGAGCACCCGCCGAGCTACACCGCCGGCACCTCCGCCCGGGCCGAGGGGCTGCTGGACACCCGCTTCCCCACCTATGAGGCCGGGCGGGGCGGGCAGTGGACCTATCACGGGCCCGGCCAGCGCACCGCCTATGTCATGCTCGACCTCACGCGCCGCCACGGCACCGTGCCGGCGCGCGACGTGCGCGCCTATGTCCATGGGCTGGAGGAGTGGATGATCCGGGCGCTGGACCGCTTCAACATCCGGGGCGAGCGGCGCGAGGGGCGGGTCGGAATCTGGGTGCAGGACCGCACGAGCGGCACCGAGGCGAAGATCGGAGCCATCGGCGTGCGCGTCTCCCGCTGGGTCTCCTGGCATGGCATCGCCCTGAACGTGGAGCCCGACCTGTCGCATTTCGGCGGCATCGTGCCCTGCGGCATCAGCGAGCATGGGGTGACGAGCCTGCACGCCCTCGGAATTCCCGCAACCATCGAGGAGGCCGATTCCGCGCTGATGGCGGCATGGCCGGAGGTTTTTGGGGAATAGCAGGCAAGCGGCTCGGTCTTTCCGGTTTAATCTACGCAACGCGCCCGCAACATCGCGGCGTGCCATGCTAAATCCAGAAAAAGTTCGGACTGCCGCTGTGTTGCGGTGGCTTCGTGACGGTTCCGCCCCTATCCTGTGCAGGCTGCTTGAACCGCACAGGATGGACCGTTGCCCGATCATCACACGCCGCTTATCGCCACCATCGCCCTCGGCCTTCTCCTCGCCTTCATCTTCGGGATGATCGCCAACCGGCTGCGCGTTTCGCCGCTGGTAGGCTATCTCCTGGCCGGCGTCGCGGTCGGGCCCTTCACGCCCGGCTTCGTCGCGGACCAGGACCTGGCGAACCAGCTCGCCGAAATCGGCGTGATCCTGCTGATGTTCGCCGTCGGCCTGCATTTCTCCCTGAAGGATCTTCTGGAAGTCCGCTCCATCGCCCTGCCAGGCGCCGTCGGGCAGATCGCCGTCGCGACGCTGATGGGCATGGGGATGGGCTGGTTGTTCAACTGGGGCATCGGTGGAGGACTGGTCTTCGGCCTTGCCCTCTCGGTTGCCTCCACGGTCGTGCTCATCCGTGCCCTGCAGGAACGCCGGATCGCGGAGACGGAGCGCGGGCGCATCGCCATCGGCTGGCTGATCGTGGAGGACCTAGCCATGGTCCTCG
>DATCMG010000126.1:0-5178 GCA_036563555.1 Roseomonas sp.
CTGACGGATCTCGTATCCGGCACGCTGGATCTTGCCTTCGATGGGCTCGGCACCTCGCTCCCGCAGGTCCAGGCCGGTGCGCTCCGCGCCCTCGCGGTCTCCTCGCCTGGCAGGAGCGCGCTGCTACCGGAAACCCCGGCAGTGGCCGAGACCGTGCCCGGCTTCGATGCCACGCCCTGGTACGGCGTCTTCGCTGCCGCAGCCACGTCGCCCGAGATCCTGTCCGCTTGGGAGGCAGCCTGGCAATCCGTGCTCACCGAGCCGGCCTGGGCCCGCATCCTGGCGGAGCGGCAGGTGGACCCGCTGCCAAGCGGCCGGGACACCCTGACCCCACATATCGCGCGGGAGAGGGAGGTCTGGCGCCAGATTGTCCGCAGCACCGGTGCCCGGGCCGACTGAGATGTTCGATGCCACGGTGGACTGGGCGTGGAAGGGACCGGCACCGGGTTCGCATGCGCTGCACGCCGCCCGGTTGCTGTTGCTCGATAGTCTCGCCTGCGCCCTGGCCGGACTCGCCCAGGATCGTCCCCGGGCGATGGCCAGGGTTCTGGCCGCCACGCATCCCGGAACCCTGCAACTTCCGGGCTGCCCATCCCTGGGGCCGGCCGGGGCGGCGGCCGCGCTGGCCGCGGCGATGTGCTGGGACGAGGCGAACGAAGGTTTGGCCCGCGCCCATGGACGGCCCGGCCTGGCCGTCGCCCCCATCGCACTCGCGGCGCTGGCCAATGGCGTCAGCCTCGGCGAGGCCCTGGCCGCCTATGCCCTGGGCTATGAGGCCGCGGCACGCGCCGGGGAGGCCTGGCGGATCAAGCCCGGCATGCATGTCGACGGATCCTGGCACAGCCTCGGTGCCGCGGCCGCTGCGGCCCGGCTCGCCGGCGGCGACATGGCAGCGGCCAGCTGTGCGATCCGGATTGCCGCCTGCCAGATCCCCTTCAGCCTCTACGCGCCGATCGGGGCGGGCATGGATGGCCGCAACAGCTACCCCGCCCACGCGGTGATGCTGGGCCAGCTCGCTGCGGCCTCGGCCCTGGCCGGCCTCGATGCGCCGGAATCCGGCTTCGCCACGGCCAGGACGCTTGCGCTCGGCCTGTCGGAACCGGCTGTTACGGAGGCACCCGGCACATGGCTGCTGGAGGAGGCCTATCTCAAACCCTTCGCCGGCGTCCGGCACGCGCATTACGCGGCTGCCGCAGCCCTCGTCCTCCGCCCGCAACTGGCTGGGGCGGAGCCGCGCGCCATTGTCCTGCAAACCTACCCCGAGGCCCTGCAATACGCAGGCAATCGCGCGCCCATGGCGCCAATTGCCGCCCAGTTCAGCCTCTCCTGGGCTGTTGCCGCAGCCCTCGTGCAAGGAGATCTGGGACCCTCCGCCTACACGGAACGCGCCTTGTCCGATCCGCGCATACGGGGCCTCGAATCCATGGTGCAGCTCTCGGAGGATCCCTCCCTGCCGCAAGGGCAACGCGGCGCCCGCCTATGCCTGACCATGCCTGACGGACAGGAGGCGGAGGCCGTGATCGCCAGTGTCATAGGCGATTCCGACCGCCCCATGGACGAGGCCGGCGCCGTGGCGAAGTTCCGCCGCTACGCCAGCGTTTCCCTCACCGGGGCCGCGGTTGAGGCCGCCCTGGCCGCAATGCTCGGCCCGCTGGAGGGATGCCCGGGCGCCTGCATCTTCGGCGCGGCGTCTGGTCTGACATCACGCCCCTGAGCCCGTCTGGCGCGCTGCCTGCCGCGGAGGACCGGGCCGGCGGACGGCCGCACTCACCCGCATTCGGTGGCAGATTCGTCTGACCTTAGTATGGAAGAGGCGCTCCATCACCACTCGTTACCGGCCGTGCTTCTACCCCTCTCTGACGTTACCGACCTTAACGGGCAAAACTTGCTTCGAAGGAAGCACAGGCAGCATCCTGGTAAGCATGGACGCCGCTGCAGAAACACGCCGGCTGCTTGATCGGATCGCCTTCCTCGCTCTCGCGCCCAGTGCGGCGAAGGACAAGCTTGCCAAAATCGCGCACCCGGCACGCTACCCGGCAGGAGCATGCGTATTCCGCCGGGGAGATCCCGGAGAGGGCATGCTGATCGTGCTGGACGGGCTTGTGCGTCTGCATCTCGCGACGGCTGCCGGCCGTGAGCTCTCCCTCGGGCTGGTCGGTGGAGGTGAGCCGATCGGCGAGATTGCGCTCGTGGATGGCGGCCCACGCAGCGCCGATGCCACCGCGCTCACTCCTGTCTCGGCACTCTTGCTGCGCCACGCTGATGCGGCGCCCCTGATCGCAACGGATGCAGCCTTGGCCTCGGCTCTCCTGCGCACCCTTGCTGGGCGCCTGCGCCGGACCACCGATCAGGTTGAGGCGGTCGGTTTGCGCGGCCTTCCGCAGCGGCTGGCAGCTACTCTTCTTCAGCTCTCAGCAACGGATCCAACTGGGCTGGTGCGCCTTTCCCAGACGCAGATTGCATCCTTGGTCGCTGCAACAAGACCGAAGGTGAACCTCGCGCTCCATGGCTTCCGCTCCCGCGGGTTCATCGAGCCGGTGCGGGCGGGGCTGCGACTGCGCGACCGGGATGGGCTGCGTTCCGTCGCTGAGGAAAACTGAGGGCATGGCACGGGCAGGCACTCCTCCCGTCGGCTTGTGATCATCAATTCGAGGATTCATCTGCTGCCGCTCAGCCATGTCGCGCGGCACAGCTTGCAAGGAAGGTGAAACTGCGGCCGTCTGCCGCCGGTAAGTTGATGCCCGGAACATTCCGGAATAGAGATGTTCAAGACGCTGGGGTATCAGCGCTGTCCATGAACGCCTTGGCCCAGCGGACCGGGCCCGCCCGCGCGGCAATTACCCGCTCGCGCATTTGTGCTGCGCAGCGTGGAGTTTCCGATGGCGGCCATCGAAGGCACGCCATCACTGTATGAATAGCGTCTATTGGGCTTTGTGCGCCTACAGCCTGGAAAGGGCTGCTGGGTGACAGAAGCGGCAGTATCTCATTGCCATGAATAGGCCTATTCCACATTCATACCAGCGCCCAATCTAATTCCACATCGGCGCACCAGTCTTGTAAGCTGTGTCACGCTTGCATTCTTCAAGGCGGATCAGATGAGCGCGCGCCCTTGCACGCTGGCCGTGTCTTGAGCCGGGCCGAGCGCCGCCTCGTCGCAGTGCTGGCTGCCGATGCGGCCGGCTACAGCCGTCTCATGGAGGCGGATGAGGAGGAGACGCACGCCCGCATGATGCGCCTGTGGGCAGAGGTGATGCAGCCCTGCATCGCTGCGCTGCATGGCCAGGTGATCAAGCACACCGGCGACGGCTTTCTCGCCACCTTCGGCAGCGCCTCCGACGCGGCACAATGCGCACTCCGCATGCAGCGCGAGGTGCAGGAACGGGAGATGGGCGAGCTGCCCGACCGGCGCATCGGCTTCCGCATGGGCCTCAACGTCGCCGACGCGCTGATTGAGGCGCACGATATCTTCGGTGACGGCGTGAACATCGCGGCCCGGCTGCAGACCTATGCAGAGCCTGGCGGCCTGGTCGTTTCCGGCGCAATCGCCGAGCAGATCGGCGGCCGGCCGGGAATAACGGCCGTGGATCTCGGTGATTTCTTCCTGAAGAACCTGACCCGGCCGGTGCGCGCCTACAGCCTGCGCCAGACCACCGGACCGGCGGCGCCCATTCAGGTTCCAGGTCCGGCCCTGCCGGATGATCGGCCTTCCATCGCGGTGTTGCCCTTCCGCATGCAGCGTACCGACCCCGAGCAGTCCTATTTCGCCCATGGCATTATCGAAGGGATCGTCCAGGTTCTCTCGGGGCTGGAGGGGCTTTTTGTCGTCTCTCTCAGCTCGACGCTTGGATATGGGAATCGGACGGCGGATGTACGTGCGGTGGGGCGGGAGCTCGGTGTCCGGTATGTGCTCTCGGGCAGTGTGCTGCAGGCTGGAAACCGGCTGCGGATCGGCACCGAGTTGGCGGATTCGGAGACAGGTGCCGTCATCCATGCCGACCGCTACGACGGCGACATGGAAGACCTCTTCCAGGTGCAGGACCGCATTTCCACCCAGGTCGTGGGAAAGATCGCGCCGCAGGTGCGGCAGCGGGAGTTCCTGCGAGCGATGCGTAAGCATCCGGACAACCTGACGGCCTACGACCTGGTGCTGCAAGGGCTCGATCAGTTCCACCGCCTGGATCGCGAGTCTTTCGCCCGGGCCCGCGGCCTGCTGCAGCAGGCGATCGCGCATGATCCCGCCTATGCGCCCGCACACGCCTATGCCGCCTGGTGGCACGCAATGCGCATTGCCCAGGGCTGGTCCGCCGATATCGGTGCGGACCATGCGGCGGCCGCGCACGCCGCCTTGGCGGCGACCGAGCGGAACCGCAACGATGCCCTGGCCCTGGCGATTCAGGGCTATGTCGCGGGCTATGCCCAGAAGGACTATGGGGCAGCAGCCCAAATTCTCGACCACGCGCTGGCGGTGGGCCCGAATTGCGCCCTGGCCTGGGCTTTCAGCGCGGCCAATTGCTGCTTCCTCGGCGAAGGCTCGACCGCGGTTCAGCGCGCCGAACGCGGCCTGCGCCTCTCGCCCTTCGATCCCTTCGCCTTCTTTTTCGAGCACATCCTCTCCCAGGCCCATTACACCAACAGCGATTTCGAGGCCGCGGTCAGTTGGGGGCGGCGCGCCGTGGCGCAGAACCCGCACCATCAACCAGCCACCCGAACGCTGATTGCCAGCCTGGTAGCGATCGGCCGGCAGGAGGAGGCGCGCGCCACCGCGCAGCGCCTGCTGCAGATCGATCCCGCTTTCTCCCTCAAAGCCTTTGTCGCGCGGACGCCTTTGCGCGGCGAGACCCGCGATGTTTTTGCCGAGAGGCTCCGGCAGGCTGGGCTGCCAGACTGAACCCAGGCCCAGCCAAACCATAACGGGAGGACAGGAGATGACGGGCAACACGGGGAATACCGGCAACACCGGGAATACGGGAAATACCGGGAACACCGGCAATACTGGCAACGCAGGCGGCGGCTACTGGATCATCGCCGACCGGGCCGACCTTCCCTTCGTCACCGTGCCCGGCCTTGACCAGAAGCGTGTTGTGCTGGCGGCGCCGACCAGTGCTCCGGTGAAGCTTACTGCGCCGCCGCGCGAGTGGTCCGCTTTTTGGGCGGCCTGGCCTGCCGTGATTGAATTCT
>DATCMG010000128.1:0-1637 GCA_036563555.1 Roseomonas sp.
GGCGCAGCGGGCCGTTATGCTTCGCCAGCCCCTCCAATGTTTCCCAGGTCAGGTTCAGCCCGTCAAAGCCGGCATAGCGATGCTCCAACAGGGTCACGGCCTTCAGTGACTGGGCATTGTGGTCATAGCCGCCCCAGGCGCGCATCACACCGTTCAGCGCCTCCTCCCCCGCATGGCCGAAGGGGGGGTGGCCGAGGTCGTGGGCGAGCGCCAGCGCCTCGGCCAAGTCCTCGTCCAGATGGAGCTGCCGCGCGAGGGAGCGGGCGATCTGCGCCACCTCGATCGAATGGGTCAGACGCGTCCGGAAGGCATCGCCCTCGTGATAGACAAAGACCTGGGTCTTGTACTGCAGCCGGCGGAAGGCGGTGGAATGGATGATCCGGTCCCGGTCCCGCTGATAGGGCGAGCGGCCGCCGCCGGAATCCTCGGGGTAGAGGCGCCCACGCGACGCGCCGGGCTGGACCGCCCAGGGCGCCAGCTCATGCGGGCTGCGTCCCGGCGGGGCGTCGGGCGCGGCTTGGGGGTTGGGGGCATCCATGGCGTGGGCGGGCCGTAGCACCCGGCCCGCGCGGGCGGCAAGGCTGGCGCGCGTTGGAGAAGCCGGGCCGAGCCCCTATCTTGGGTTGAGATTCGTCCGATCGCCCGAGGTTCCCCCATGCCCGATGGCAGCCAGCTTCCCGCCCCCTTCTCCGTCACCCCGTCCGCGCTGGCCCAGGTGGCCGAGATCGCGGCCGCCCAGGGCCGGCCTGAAGCGGGGTTGCGCCTGGCGGTGGAGGCCGGCGGCTGCTCGGGCTTCCAGTACAAGTTCGACCTCATCGACGCGCCGGAGGCTGATGACCTCGTGATCGAGGGCCGGGTTTTCATCGATCCCGTCTCGCTTGACCTGCTGCGGGGCGCGGTGCTGGATTGGGCGGATGAGCTGATCGGGGCGCATTTCACGGTGAAAAACCCGGTGGCGGTTTCGGGCTGCGGCTGCGGCGTCTCCTTCTCGGTCGGCTGATCCCCTCCTTGCGTCTCTGCACCTTCAACGTGAATTCGGCCCGCAAGCGGGCGCCGCATCTGCGGCGGCTGCTGGAGCGGCGTTCGCCCGATCTGGTCTTCCTCCAGGAGCTGAAATGCCGGACGGAGGAGTTCCCCGCCATGGAGCTGGCGGGACTTGGCTACCGGGTCCATGCCGTGGGCCAGCCGGGCGGCCGTAACGGCGTGGCCGTCATTTCCCGCATCCCCTTTGATGTGGTGGAGGAGGCGCTGCCCGGCGCGGATGAGGATACCCACGCCCGTTTCGTCGAGGTGAAGGCCGGCGGACTGAACATCGCCGGAATCTATCTGCCGAACGGCAATTCCGGTGGTGCCGAGGGCTATGCCTACAAGCTCGCCTGGATGGAGCGGCTGCGGCTGCGGGTGGCGGAGCGGCTCAATTCCTTCACGCCCTTCGCGGTGCTGGGGGATTTCAACGTGTGCCCCACGGATGACGACTTCTCGCCCGGCGCCCTCCCCCGGACGGATGCGCTGGTCCGGCCCGAGACCCGCGCGGCCTTCCGGGCCATCACCCATCTCGGGATGACGGATGCCCTGCGCGCCCTGCACCCGAAGGACGCGCCCTGGACCTATTGGGACTACGGCCCTTCTTTCGAGGC
>DATCMG010000132.1:0-7850 GCA_036563555.1 Roseomonas sp.
GGCCGAAGAGATGGTCCGTGCCCACCAGCATGACCTTCATCAGCCGCCCGGACGCCGTGTCCCCGTGGAAGGAGAGCGGCATCGCCAAGACATGCTGGAAATAGCGGTGCATCACCGCCAGCCGGTTGCGGTGGGCCATGCGGTCGGACAGCAGGCTGACCGCCACATTCGCCGCGATCCCGGTCAGCCCCACGGCCGTCCAGACGACCAGCAGCGCAATTGCCTGCTGCCAGACCACGTCCTGCGGCTGCCGGTCCGCGCGCGAGAGCACGTCCACGACCCGCCCGAACAGCACCGGTTCCAGGAACTGGAGCCCCGCCAATGCCAGCGCCGCCAGGGCGAGGCCGATCGCAACCCATTTGTCGGGGGCGAGCAGCCCGAGCACACGGGCATAAGTCTGGAAGAAGCCCATGCTCAACCGATCCCCTTCATCAGGTTGCCGAACCCAACCAAGCGGCAACGCCGTAGCGCCGGATCGGATGCAGGAGGGAAGTCCGTGCGCAAGCCCCTTGCAAGGGCGGGCCGGGCACGGCACCTCTTTCCGCCAATGCCGCGACTCGAAACAGGGGCGACAGACCCAGGTGAGCGGCGCCAGAGGAGGATATCCATGACCTTGTCCCGCCGCGCCGCCCTGGCCGTACCCGCCCTTGCGATCCTGCCATCGCTCGCCCGCGCCCAGTCCGCGCCGGGCGCGGCGGGCTGGCCCAACAAGCCCGTGCGGATCGTCGTCCCCTTCACCCCGGCCGGCACGACGGATGTCGCGGCACGGATCCTCGCCGAGCGGCTTCAGGCCCGCCTCGGCCAGCCTTTCACCGTGGAGAACCGCGCGGGCGCGGGCGGCAATGTCGGATCCGATTATGTCGCGAAGGCGGAGCCCGATGGCTACACCTTCCTGATGCAGACCATTTCCAGCGGGGCGATCAACTACACCCTTTATGGCGAGCGCATGCCCTACAAGCCGGATGACCTGGCCGATGTCGGGCTGCTGATCCGCGTGCCGAACGTGATCTTCGTGAACAAGGACCTGCCCGTCCGCACCCTGCGGGAACTGGTGGCTTATGCGAAGGCCAATCCCAACAAGCTGAACATCGGATCCTCCGGCGCCGGTACCTCGCTGCATGTCACCGGCGAGCTGCTGAAGATGGAGGCGGGGATCACCATGACCCATGTCCCCTTCCGCGGCGCCGGCCCGATGATGGCCGAGGTGATGGCGGGCCGGATTGAGGTGGCCGTGGACAATCTTCCCTCCGTCATCGGCCATATCCGGGACGGCCGCTTCCGCCCCCTTGCCGTCACCACGGCCCAGCGGACCCCTGCCCTGCCCGATGTCCCGACCACGGCGGAGGAAGGCTATCCCGGCGTGGAGGCCACTGCCTGGTTCGGCGTTCAGGCGCCCGCCCGCACGCCCCGCCCGATCGTCGAGCGGCTGGGCGCGGAGATCGATGCCATCGTGAAGGAGCCGGCGACCAAGGCCCGCCTTGCCGATCTGGGTGGCATGATGCCTGAACTGACCCCGGATGGCGGCACCAGCCCCGCGGCCTTCACGAAGTTCGTGCGGGCGGAGATCGCGAAATGGGGCGATGTGGTCCGTAAATCCGGCGCAACCGTGGAGTAGAAAGAATGACCCTTCCCCCGATCACGCGCCGCGCCGCGCTGCTCGCGCTGCCCGCCACCGCCGCCCCGGCGGTGCTGCGGGCCCAGCCGGCGGGCTTTCCGAGCCGCCCCATCCGGATGATCGTCCCCTTCCCCGCGGGCGGCGCGACGGACCTGACGGCGCGGGTGGTGACGGAGCGGATGGCGGCTCTGCTCGGCCAGCCCGTGGTGGTGGACAACCGCCCGGGCGCCGGTGGCAATCTCGGCACCGATGCGGTCGCGAAGGCCGATCCGGATGGCTACACCCTGCTGACCTGCACCATCGGCACGGCCAGCATCAACCAGTTCCTCTATTCCCGCCTGCCCTATGATCCGACCAAGGACCTCACCAGCGTCGCGCTGATCAACGAGGTGGCGAACGGAATCATCGTCCCCGCCAACTCGCCCTACCGGACGCTGCAGGACCTGCTGGCCGCGGCAAAGGCCAAGCCGGGCGAGCTGAATTACGGCACACCCGGCAACGGCACCTCCGGGCATCTCTGCGGCGAGTATCTCAAGACCCGCACCGGGGTGAACCTGACCCATATCCCCTATCGCGGCACCTCGCAGGTCATCCCGGATATCCTGGGCGGCCGCGTGGAGGTGGCCGTGGACAACCTGCCGGGCTACCTGCCGCATGTGAATGAGGGGCGGATGCGCTGCCTTGCCGTGACGTCCGGCAGCCGTTGGTTCTCGCTGCCCGAGGTGCCGACCGTGGCGGAAGCCGGCATCGAGGGCTTCGAGGCGGTCGCCTGGTTCGGCTTCCAGGCCCCTGGGCGCACCCCGCGCCCGATCGTGGAGAAGCTGGCCCAGACCGTCACCGGCATCGTGGCCGAGCCGGCGGTGGCCGAGCGGCTGCGCGAGATCGGCAGCGCACCCAAGCCGCTCGGCCCGACCGAGTTCGACCGCTACATCGCGGCCGAGAACGCCAAGTGGCGCGACGTGGTGCGGGCCGCCGGCGCGAAACTGGACTGAGCGGGATTGGAAGGCGGGGTCAGAACTCCGCCTCCACCTCCAGCTCATGGATCGGCGGCTCGGGCTCGTCCTGGGCCGCCGCGACCCATTCGGCCATCGGTGCCCATTCCATGACGGTCTGCGCATAGGCGGCGCAGGGACCATCGAGCTTCACGTCATAGGTCAGGAAGCGCGTCACCACGGGGGCGTACATCGCATCCCCGACGCTGGGCCGCGCCCCGAACAGCCAAGGGCCGCCCCAGGTGCTCAGGCATTCCTGCCAGATCGACAGGATCCGGTCGATATCGGCCCGGGGGGCCGACCAGACGCGGAAGCCTGGCCGGTGCGCCCGCAGGTTCATCGGCAGGGAGGCCCGCAGCGCCTGGAACCCGGCATGCATCTCGCCCGAGATGGAGCGGCAGCGCGCACGGGCGCCCGGTTCGGGAGGGAACATCCCCGCCTCGGGCCGGACCTCGTTCAGGTATTCGGCGATCGCGATGGTGTCCCAGACGCGCAACCCCTCGTGAAGGAGGCAGGGGATGCGGATGGAGGAGGCCTGGAGTAGAAGCTCCGCGCGGGCCGCCGGATCGTTCAGGTCCACGGCTTCGACTGTGAAGTCGATTCCTGCCAGCCAGGCGAGCAGGAAGCCGCGGAGTGACCAGGAGGAGTAGTTACGGCTGCTGATGAGAAGCCTGGCCCGATGCATGTTCCGCCATCCTTCCCGCGCGCCGGCGCCCGCCGGGCGACGTTCAACTCCTACATGCCAGAATCGTTCCACCCCCGCCACCCGCCAGGCCGGCCGGGGGCGAGGTGGTGGCAGAGAGGTCGTTGATCACGAATGGTTGACCAGAGGATGTGGAGCTTCCACCATTCCAACCCATAATCCTCTGGGCCGTTTCGTCTCCATGCGCCTGACCCGATCGAAGCGGACTTCATGATTTACCAGCTCTGGCAGGCGCAGCAGGATATCCAGTTTCCGATCAGGGCTTTCGCGGAGAGCGCGGGCAGGCTCCTCAGGCAATGGGAGCCCCTCGCCGCCGCGATGCCGCTGGCGGCCCCTTTCATCCGCAGCACCAGCGCGGCGTTCGAGCTGATTGCCAACGCCCGGACCACTCACAACCGGCCCGCCTATGATTTCGGCACCGCGCGCGTGGGCAACCGCGACGTGGAGGTGCAGGAGGAGACGGTGCTGGAGACGCCCTTCGGCACGCTGCTGCGCTTCGCCAAGGACACCTCCGTCCAGCAGCCCCGGGTGCTGGTGGTGGCGCCCATGTCCGGCCACTTCTCCACCCTGCTTCGCGGCACCGTGGAGGTGCTGCTGCCGGAGCATGACGTCTACATCACGGACTGGATCAATGCCCGGGATGTCCCCCTTTCGGCCGGGGAGTTCGGCTTCGACGACTTCACCGACCACATCATCCGCTTCCTGGAGGTGATGGGACCGGGCAGCCATGTCCTCGCGGTCTGCCAGCCCGCCCCCGCCACCCTGGCGGCGGTGTCCCTCATGGCGGAGGACCGCAACCGCTGCACCCCCGCCAGCATGACCCTGATGGCCGGCCCGATCGATACCCGGATCAGCCCGACCCAGGTGAACGAACTCGCCAAGTCCAGGCCGATAGAGTGGTTCGAGCGCAACCTGATCGACACCGTGCCCGGTCGTTATGCGGGCGCCGGCCGCCGCGTCTATCCCGGTGCCGTCCAGCTCCAGGCCTTCATGTCCATGAACATGGACCGGCACCTGAAGGCGCACCGGACCCAGTTCCACAACATCATCGCCGGCAATCTCGACGCCACGGTCGCCCATCGTCGCTTCTACGACGAGTATTTCGCGGTGATGGACCTGCCGGCCGACTACTACCTCCAGACCGTGCAGCGCATCTTCCAGGACCATGACCTGCCGCGCGGCGAGCTGATGCATCGCGGCCGCCGCGTGCGCCCGGAGGCGATCCGCCGGACCGCCCTGCTGACGGTCGAGGGTGAGCGCGACGACATATGCGCCGTCGGGCAGACCATGGCGGCGCTGGATCTCTGCCCGAACATCCCGCTGAACAATCGCCACCACCACCTCCAGACCGGTGTGGGCCATTACGGCGTGTTCAGCGGGCGCCGCTGGGCAAGCGAGGTCTATCCGAAGGTTCGCGCCATGATCCAGGCGAACAGCTAGGCCCGCCATTCCGCCGGCACATGCCGGAAGGGAAGCGCCGCCAGGTCCAGCGAGGCCGGGCCGGGGCAGTCGCATTCCAGGATCAGCGAGCACCGCTCCGCGAAGGCGGCGCGGAAGTGGTTCTTTCCCTTGTTCGCCATCAGCCGCGTGGCGCCGAGATCGATCCCGTGCAGCGCGAAGAAGGCCGGATCGACCGCCGCCTCTTTCCGCGTCGTCACGATCACCCGCAGCCCGCCCGCGCGCAGCACGGCGGTCGGGCCGAGATCGACCGGCGATCCCCGTTCCATCGGGCCTTCATTCACGAAGCGTCCGCCGGTGAGCCGTTCCACGACGCCAGTGAAGGGAACGGGCGGGCCGAAGGCGTCCGTCACCTGGCCGGCGAGCGGCCGTTCAAAGGACCCGCCCTCCCCCGCCGCCAGCGCGGCCTGCACCGCTACCGGATCATGCAGGAAGGCGAAAACCGCCGGCACGGGGGGTGGATTCTCCACCAGCACGCGGAGCAGGCCCGGTGTATCGGCGATTCCTCCGGAGAAGGGATTGTCCGCCGGGTCGAGCAACGCGACCAGCCCGGGCGGGCCTTGGAGCACCCGCGCGAGCGCCGTTTCCGGCCCCGGCAGGGAAACGGCGAAGCGGTCCCGCCGCGCCTCGATCGCCGCCGCGATCCGTGCTGCGGCGGCCCGTGCGGCGCCGGGATCGCTGGCCCAGGCCATGCCCGAAGGCCCTGCGTGCGGACTGTCCCCCCAGGCGAAGCCGCCGAAGGGGAAGGCCTCGCAGACCGCTTCCTCCTCCAACTCGGCGGCCAGGGCCCAGACTTCCGCCATGGGGCCCTCGGCGGAGCGCATGTGGAAGGAGTGGAGCACGAAGGGCCGCTTCTCCACCGCGCCATGCATGGGCGACCCGCCGCCGATCCGGCGCTCCAGCATTGCCAAGGCCCGGGCACCGGCCACGTCCATGTCCACATGCGGATAGGTGCGATAGGCGCTCGCGCCATCCAGCAGGCCCGCCGCCTCCTCCGCCATGTCGGCGTGGAAGTCGAAGGAGGCGGTTACGGGCACGTCGCGCCCCACCGCCGCCCGCACGGCGCGCAGGATGGTCAGGTCGGCCTCGGGGTCTGATTCGGTCACGCAGGCGCCGTGCAGGGAGAGATAGACCCCGTCGAAGCCGCCCGCGCGAAGAGGCGGAATCACCTCCGCGAGCCAGGTCGCCAGCACCTCATCGGCCATGGGTCCGCCGGGCTGGGCGCTGGCGCAGCGCAGCACCTCGGCCGACCAGTCCGGGCGCGCCGCGAGGAAGGCGGCCACGGCGCCCAGTTCCATGGCAGTGCCGGCGTAGCGGGCCAGGGCCTCTGGCCCCGCTATCCACTCGCGGGAGAGGAAGGCGTCCATCCCGGTCGGGACGGGGGTGAAGGAATTTCCCTCGAACCAGAGTCGGGCGACGGCGATCTTCGGCATGGGCGCATAAGAGCGCGCCCGGCTCAGCCCTGGAAGGTGTCGCAGTCCCGGATGTTGCCGCTTTCCAGCCCGCGGCGGAACCAGCGGGTGCGCTCCTGGGCGCTTCCATGGGTGAAGCTCTCGGGACGGACACGGCCGCCGGTCACGCGGTCATCGCCCACGGCGGCGGCGGCGTTCAGGCCTTCCTCGATATCGCCCTGCTCCAGGATGTTGCGGGCGCGCTGGGCCTGGTTGGCCCACATGCCGGCGAGGCAGTCGGCCTGCAGTTCCACCTGCACCTGGAGTTGGTTGCGCTCGGCCCCGTCCATCCGCGCCTGGGCCTGCTGCACTCGTGGCAGGACGCCGAGCAGGTTCTGCACGTGATGCCCGACCTCATGCGCCACGATATAGGCAGCCGCGAAATCGCCGGTGGCGCCGAGCTGCCGCTGGAGGCGGGCCATGAATTCGAGGTCGATGTAAACGCGCTGGTCATTGGGGCAGTAGAAGGGCCCGGTCTGCGCCTGGGCCGCACCGCAGCCGGACTGGGTGGCGCCGGAAAAGAGCACCAGCACCGGCTCCTCGTAGCGGCGGCCCAACTGGGCGAATTGCTGGTTCCAGACCTGCTCCGTCTCGCCCAGCACCTGGGCGATGAAGCGCCGGCCCGCGTCGTCCTGGCTTTCCTGTGGGCCTCGGGCCTGGCCACCGCCTGGCCCGGGATCGAAGCGCCGCTCCTGCGGGGCGGGCTGGGGTTCCGGCCCCATGCCGCCGCCGCCCAGGATCACCGAGGGATCCACGCCGAACAGCAGCGCCACGACCAGCAGCACGACACCGCCGATGCCACCGACGGCTATTCCGCCACCACGGCGGCCACCGAAACCGCCGCCGAAACCCCCGCCCCCGCGGCGGTCCTCGACATTCTGGCTCTCTGGTCCGTCGAGGCGCATGGCGTGCTGGCTTCCTGGTTGCGGGCGGACGGCCAACGCCCGGCCCGCAACGGGGGTTTCCCAGGGGTTCAGGCCACCGGGTTCTTCAGTTCCCGAAGCAGGGCACGGGGCCGGTTCAGCCGCCTTCCGCCAGGATGGCGGCGAGTCCCTCGCGCCAGCTCGGATATAGCCACTCGATCCCGAGCGCGGCCTTGCTGCGCGCATTGGCAACCCGCCGGTTCTCCGACCAGAAGGAGAGCGCCATGGGCGACATGCCGGCCCGGGCTTCCTCGAAGGGGATGGCGGGCGGGGGTTCCATCCCAAGCATCCGCGCGGCGCCCTCCGTGACCACCGCACTTTCGGCCGGCTCGTCATCCGCCAGGTGCAACACGCGCAGCCCGGCGGGCGGCGGGGCCGAGGCGGCCGCCAGCACGGCGCGGGCGATATCGTCGCGATGGATCCGGCCGAAGGCATGGCCCGGCTTTACGGTCCGCCGGGCCGTGCCGTTGCGCAGATCGTCCAGCACGCTGCGCCCGGGCCCGTAGATGCCGGCGCAGCGGAAGAGGTCCACTGCGGCACGGCCCGCGAAGCCCTCCCATTGCCGCTCCGCCGCGCGGCGGCGGATCGAGCGCGGCTGGGCGGGCGCCGGCTCTGTCGCCTCGTCCACCCAGTCCCCGCCGCGATCGCCATAGACGCCGGTGGTCGAGAGATAGCCGATCCAGCGCAGCGGTGCGCCACGCAGCGCTT
>DATCMG010000135.1:0-3818 GCA_036563555.1 Roseomonas sp.
CAGCGCTCTTCTCCTCGGCCGTCACGCGACGGACGAGCACGCGGTCGTGCAGGGGACGGAACTTCGTCATGCGGTCCTCTCCTGAGCCTTTGTCATGGAATGAACCCGGCCGGGTGCCCGAAGCTTGACGGAGCCTTGTGAAGCGCCGTTAGCACTTGCCCCCGGTGAGTGCCAACGATCTAGGGGATCACCCCCCTTCCCGTCAAGCCCGGCAGCACTCTCGGGCGGAGAGTGACAACGCATTGATATGAAACATTTATTGTGTTCCGCGCTTCATACCTCATGGCACCATTGGTCCCTGGCGGCGCCTTTACCGCCTGGCTGAGGAGGACAAGGACATGCATCTAAGGGGCATCGAGCACGTCGTCCGCATCCCAGAATGGCATCTGACCACGGCCGAGATCCTCTACCGGCTGCCAGACCACCCGGCCGTGCTGCAATCCTTCATCTGGCAGAAGGTCGACCGCGCCCCGACCTTCCCCGAACTGCATGGCTTCCTGGAGTTCTGGCGCAAGGACATCGAGGGCAAGCTCCACTCCGTCCGCGTCGCCTCCGCCGCCCTCTGGCGCCCGGCGGAGTTCACCTATGCCGAGGGCGAACTCCGGCTGCACTGACACTCCATTCTCGGGCCCTGCCGCCTTTCGCGGGGCGGCAGGCCGTCACGGCGCGGGATTGCCACCCGCTCCGCCGAACCAGCCCAGCACCACCGTCAATGTCACCACCGACAGCATGGTGCCCAGCAGCACGGCCGCACCGGCCCGCTCCATGCCGGTCGCGTAGCGCCGCGACAGCAGGAAGGCATTCGCCCCTGTCGGCATGGCCGCCATGATCACGGCCACGGCGAGTTCCAGCGGCGGCAGCCCCGCCAGCCGCCCGAGCCCCAGCACCACCAGCGGCAGCACCGCCAGCTTCAGCACGCTGATCACCACCGCATCCATCCAATCCCGCCGGATCTGAAAGTCGCGCAGGGAGGCGCCGAGACAGAAAAGCAGCAGGGGGCTCGTCCCGCCGCCCAGGATTTCTAGGAAGCGCCTGACAAAGAGGGGCGGCACCGGCAGGAAGAGCGCCCAAAGATTGCCGAGCAGCACCGCCATCACGATCGGGTTCCGCACCACCGAGCGAAGCGTGGTCCGCAGCACCCGCAACGGCGAGGCCCCCGCGCTCATCCCCATCTCGGCGACGATTGTCGTCAGCGGCAGCATGACCAGGGAATAGAGCCCGACGATCGCGGTGGCCGGCCCGATCCCGGCCGGGCCAAAGGTCGCCAGCACCACGGGCACGCCCATCATCAGCGTGTTCCCGAAGGCGCAGTTCAGGGCGAAGAGCCCCGATTCCGCCAGTCCCCGCCCCGTCACCAGACGCGAGAGCAGCAGCGCCGCCGCATAGACGATCAGCACCCCCGCGAAGAAGGACAGCTCCAGCCGCCCCCCATGCCCGCCGACGCCCTCGCCCACCGCCGCGGAAACGAAGAGCAGCGCCGGCGCGCAGAGCCAGAAGGCGAAGTCGTTGATCCCCCGCAGTGCCTCGTCGGACAGTACCCGCCTGATCCCCGCGACATAGCCGAGCGCGATAAGCAGGAAGACCGGGGCGACGAGGCCGAGGACCCCGATCATCCCGCTACCCCATCCCCGCCACAAATCCCCCCAGCCAGGGATTCCGCGACCGCGCCGTCCGCGCCGCCCGCAGGATGACGCCCACCGTGTCCACCGTCTCCGCGAAGTCGGTGTTGATCAGCACATGGTCGAATTCCTGCCAGTGCGAGGCATCGTCCCGCGCCTTGCCCATGCGCCGGACGATCTCCTCCTCGCTGTCCTGGCCGCGGGCCCGCAGCCGCCGTTCCAGTTCCGCGATCGAGGGCGGCAGCAGGAAAATCCCCACCACATCCTCCGGCATCGCCCGGCGCAGCAGCAGGTGTCCCTGCCAGTCCACGTCGAAGAGCACGTCCCGCCCTGCGGACAGCGCGGCTTCCACCGGCGCGCGCGGCGTGCCGTAGCGCCTGCCATAGACATGGGCGCTCTCCAGCAGGTGCCCCGCCGCCTCCATCGCCTCGAACTCATCGGGCGTGTGGAAATGGTAATGCACCCCGTGCACCTCCCCCGGCCGTGCGGCGCGGGTGGTGGCGGAAATGGAGAGGGACAGCTCGTTCTCCCGCACCAGCAACGCCCGCGACACGCTCGTCTTCCCCGCGCCCGAAGGCGCCACCAGGACCAGGCAGAGCCCGCGCCGCTTCATCTCAGTCATTCCACATTCGCCGCCTGCTCGCGCAGCCGCTCGATGGCCGCCTTCAGCTCCAGGGAAATCCGCGTCAGCGCCAGGCCGCCCGACTTCGCGCCCAGCGTGTTCGCCTCGCGCCCGAACTCCTGAGTCAGGAACTCCAGCTTCCGCCCGATCGGTGCCGCCTCCCCCAGCAGGGTGCGGGCCGCCGCCACATGCGCGCCCAGCCGGTCCAGCTCCTCCCGAACGTCGGAGCGCGATGCGAGCAGCGCCACCTCGGCCGCCAGCCGCTCCTCCGGCACACGCCGCTCCCCCTCCAGCAAATCCGCGAGCACCGCCGAAAGCCGCGCCCGATGCGCCTGGGGCTGCCCCGCCGCTTCCTTCACCGCCTGCGCGCAGAGCGCCTCGATCTCATCCAGCAGAGTCGAGAGGATCGCGTGCAGCCGCGCCCCCTCCGCGGCCCGCGCCGCGAACAACTCCGCCAGCGCTTCCCCGAATCCGGCCGTCACCGCCGCCCGGCGCGCGGCCTCGGCCGCCTCGTCCGGCACCTCCACCTCGGTCCGCAGTACGCCGGGCAGGGCCAGCACCGCCTCGGGCCGCGGCGCGGCCGCGCCCGGCATCCGCTCTGCCAGTTCCCGCACAAGAGCCATGGCCCGCTCCAGCGCCGCCTGGTCCAGCACCAGCTTCGGCGCCCGGTCCTCGCGCTTCACCGTCAGGTTGGCGGTGATATTCCCCCGCGCGAAGCGCGCCCCGGCCGCCTCGCGCAGCGGCGCCTCCAGCGCATCCAGCCCGCCCGGCAGGCGCAGCCGCACATCGAGCCCCCGCCCGTTGACGCTGCGAAGCTCCCAGGTGAAGGGGATGCCATCCGGCATCGTGCCGGTGGCGCGCGCAAAGCCGGTCATGGATCGGATGGACATGCGCGGCCTTCTGGGGCGTGAGAGGGCATGATGCAAGGCACCCAAGGCAGCTGGCCCTGGCCGCGCGTGGCCATCACCGGCGCCTCCTCCGGCCTCGGCGCCGCCCTGGCGCGCGAACTCGCCACCCCCGGCCACAGCCTGCACCTCGCCGGCCGGGACGCCACCCGCCTCGCCATTACCGCGAGCGCCTGCCGCGCCCTCGGGGCCAACGTGACCGAAACCGCCTTCGACGTGACCGATGCAGGCGCGGGCGCCGAATGGGTTCGCGCCACCGGCGGCCTCGACCTCCTCATCGCCAATGCCGGCACCTCCGCCGGCACCGGCGGCACGCGGGAAGCGCCCGATCAGGTCGCCCGCATCTTCGCCGTGAACCTCACCGGTGCCCTGAACACCATCCTGCCCGCGCTGGATCTCATGCGTGCCCAGCCAGCCGGCCCGGACGGCATCCGCGGCCGGGTGGCCGCCATCGCCTCCATCGCCGCCTTCATCGCCTCGCCCGGTGCCCCGGCCTATTCCGCGTCCAAGGCCGCCCTGCAGCGATGGACGGAAGCCACCGATGCCACCGCCCGCGCGGATGGCCTCTGCCTCCACGCCATCTGCCCCGGCTTCATCCGCACGCCGATGACGGCACCGAACCAGTTCCCCATGCCCCTGCTGATGGAACCGGAAGACGCCGCGCGCCGCACC
>DATCMG010000139.1:0-3672 GCA_036563555.1 Roseomonas sp.
GGTGGTGGTGGAGAACGTGCCCGGCGGTGGGGGGATGATTGGCGCGGGCCGCGTCGTGCAGTCGCGCCGCGACGGCACCACCATCCTCTCCACCGTCTCCGGCGCGCTGATCGGGCCAATGCTGGACCGGAACCTGGCCTATGAGATCGGGCGGGATCTCGTGCCCGTGTCGCAAATCACTGCCGCAATGGCCGTGTTCGTCGTGCGCCCCTCGGTGGCCGCGACATCGCTGCGGGACTTCGTGGCGCAGGCGAAGGAAAGCCGCGAGCCGCTCCTTTTCGGCAATTACGGCTACGGCTCCTCCAGCCATCTCCAGGGTATGCTGCTGGCCCGGCAGACGGGACTGGAGGCCGAGCCCGTGCCCTACACCGGCACCTCGGCCCTCATCACCGAGATGCTCGGCGGGCGCATCTGCTGTGCCTTCATCGATGCGGGCTCCGCGCGCGAGTTCATCCGGGCCGGCCAACTCCGTCCGCTGGGCGTCACCGGGCCGCGCCGCACGCCGGACCTGCCCGACGTGCCCACGCTGACGGAGCTCGGCATCCCCAGCTTTGATCCGCAGATCTGGCAGGGCATGTTCCTACCCACCGGCACCCCGCCGGCCATCGTTGCCGCCGTGGGCCGCGCCCTGGCCGAGGCGGTTCGCCGCCCCGCCCCGTCCAAGCTCATCCGCGACATCGGATACGAGCCGGTGGGCAGCTCCCCCGAGGAGTTCGCGGCCATGATCGCGCATGACGCGCCGATCTGGCGACGGATCATCGAAGAAACCGGCGTCCGCATCAAATAAGCTGGGCTGTCACACCCACGAGCACGGAGCGAACGCCTTGAACCGCAGCATGACGCCGACACGCCGACAGATCCTTGCCGGCACCACGGCCTCCACGCTGATCGCCGCCGGTGCCTTGGCTCAGTCCCGCATCCTGGACCGGACGGCCCGCATCGTCGTCGGCTATCCGGGCGGCGGCGCGGCCGACATCTTCGCGCGGCTCTATGCGGAACGCCTGGCCGGCCCCTATGCGCCCAGCGTGATCGTGGACAACCGCCCCGGTGCCTCCGCCCGCCTGGCCGCCGAGACGGTGCGCGTGGCCGTGCCGGATGGCACGACGATCCTGTGCACGCCGGAAAGCGTGCTGACCATCACACCCCACATCTACCCGAGCACGACACGCTACGACGGGCTGGCGGACTTCACCCCGGTCTCCGCCATCGACTCGGTGCCCTTCGCCTTCTGCATCGCCGCTTCCCACCCCGCCCGCTCGCTGGACGAGTTCCTGGCCTGGGCGGCGCGGCAGGCGGAAATCCCGTACAGCAGCCCCGCCGCCGGCTCCACGCCGCATCTCCTGGCCGAGCTGATGGCGAAGCAGCGCGGCCTGAAGATGACCCATGTCTCCTATCGCGGCACCGGGGCGGCGCTGGTGGACCTCCAGGCCGGCCGTATCGCCGCCGTGATGGCCACGCTCGGGGACCTGGTCGAGCCGCATCGGGCGGGCACGCTCCGCATCCTGGCGGTCACCTCGCCGGACCGCATGCCGCGGGTGCCGGATGTGCCGAGCTTCGCCGAGCGCGGATTGCCCGACATCACAGGTGAAACCTGGAACATCCTGGTGCTGCCGGCGAGGGCGCCTGCCGCCATCGTGGAGGCGCTGCACGCCGCAGTCGTCCAGGCCGCGGGCGACGAGCCCCTGCGCGCTCGCCTCGAGCAGATGGAGGCCAAGCCCACCACCTGCACGCCCGCCGAGTTGGCGGAGCGGCTCCGCGCCGAAACCGCCCGTTGGCAGGACATTGTGCGCACCGTTGGTTTTACCGGGGAATAAGGGCTCATCCCGGCCGGCGCGTTGCGGCGGCTAAAGAATCCGAACCGCACGCCGGAATGGCGGCAAAGGGAGGAAGAAAACATGCCAGGGAATGCGGAAGCGCTCGCGCGCAGGGATCTCCTAGCGGCGGGAGCAGGGCTGCTCGGCGCGGCCGGGTCGCGCCATGCCTTCGCACAGGGCTTCCCATCGCGACCGGTGACGATCGTCGTTCCCTTCGCGCCAGGCGGCCTCGCCGATGTCCTCGCCCGACTGATGGCGGAGAAGCTGTCGCGCAGCCTCGGGAACTCCGTCGTAGTCGAGAACCGGCCCGGCGCCGGTGGTATCACGGGTGCCCGCGCCGTCGCCTCCGCGGCACCGGACGGCCACACGCTGCTGCTCGCCAACACCAACCTTGCCATCAACCCGAGCCTGTACCGCAGCCTGCCCTATGATACGGCGACGGCCTTCACGCCGCTCATCCTCGCAGTCACCGTGCCTAACGTCATCGTGGTCCGCGCCTCCGTACCGGCCCGCAGCCTTGCGGAACTGATCGCGCTGGCGAAGGCGGAGCCGGGCCATCTGAACTATGCCTCTGCCGGCAACGGCACCTTTCCGCACCTGGCCATGGCGCTGCTCCTGCAGCAGGCCGGGATGACCATGACGCATGTTCCCTACAACGGCGCGGCCCCGGCGATGACGGCCATCCTGGGCGGCCAGGTGCAGGCGCTGTCGAGCGATCCGCCTGGCGCCTCTCCGCATATCGCAGCCGGCGCGCTGCGGCCTCTCGCTGTTACTTCGTCGATGCGCCTGGCCACGCTGCCCGAGGTTCCTACCGTGGCCGAGGCGGGCCTGCCCGGTTTCGAGGCCGTCGGTTGGCAGGGTTTCGTCGCCCCCGCCGGCACGCCGGCCCCGGTCATCGCGATGCTCCACGAGGCCTTCGCAGTCGCGCTGGCGGCCCCGGACGTGCGGGAGCGCCTCGCCTCCCAGGGCGTCACCTTCGCCTCCGGAAGCCCCACCGATTTCAGCGATTTCCTGCGGCGTGACATGCAGCGCTGGAGAACCGCCGTCGCGGCCTCCGGCGCCTCGGTCGAGTGAGGCAGGACAAACAGCAATGGATCAGCGCAACCTCGGCCGGTCCGGCCTGCGCGTCTCGGTCATCGGCCTGGGCTGCAACAACCTCGGCGGTCGCTGCGACTTCGAGGCCTCGCGGGCCGTAGTGCATGCGGCGCTCGACCAGGGCGTGACTCTGTTCGACACGGCCAATGTGTATCCGCGCGGCGCCCGAGGCCGGTCCGAGGAGTTCCTCGGGCAAGTGCTCGGCGGTCGCCGCAAGGAGATCGTCCTCGCGACGAAGTTCGGTATTCCAATGGATGGCGGCCGGCTCGGCGATACCTCGCGCCGGACGGTCATGACCTCGGTCGAGGAGAGCCTGCGGCGGCTCGGCACCGATTGGATCGATCTCTACCAGGTGCATCGCTTCGATCCGCTGACACCGATAGAGGAGACCCTGCGCGCGCTCGACGATCTCGTGCGCCAGGGCAAGGTCCGCTACATCGGCTGCTCGCGCCTCGCTGCCTGGCAGGTGGTGGACGCGCGCTGGACCGCGCGGCTGCACGGGCTGAACGGCTTCGTCTCCTGCCAGGACGAATACAGCCTCCTGGCGCGGGAGCCTGACACCGGCCTGCTGGATGCCATGCAGGCACATGGCCTGGGGATGCTGCCCTATTTTCCGCTCGCCAGCGGGTTGCTGACGGGCAAGTATCGCCGGAACGAGCCGCTGCCGCAGGGCGCCCGCCTCACCTATACGCCCGTGCTCTCCGAGCACTTCGTCACCGAGCACAACTGGTCGGTCCTGGAGCAGCTGGAGCGCTTCTGCGCT
>DATCMG010000242.1:0-1643 GCA_036563555.1 Roseomonas sp.
GAACCCCAGGCCGGCAGCGACCTCTCCGCCGTCCGCACGCGCGCCAAGCCGGACGGGCAGGGGGGCTACCGCCTCTCCGGCCAGAAGATCTTCATCACCTGGGGCGAGAACGACCTCGCGGAGAACACCCTTCACCTCGTCCTCGCTCGGCTGCCCGATGCGCCACCCGGTTCGCGCGGCATCAGCCTCTTCGCCTGCCCCAAGATCCTGTCCGACGGACGCCGCAACGCCGTCCGCTGCGGCGGGATCGAGCATAAGCCGGGCATCCATGCCTGCCCCACCTGCACCATGATTTTCGAAGAGGCCGAGGCCGAGTTGGTCGGCGAGCCCCATCGCGGCCTGCCCGCCATGTTCGCCATGATGAACGCCGCCCGGCTCGCGGTCGGGGTGGAGGGTGTCGGCCAATGCGCCCGCGCCACCCAACTCGCCGAGACCTATGCCGCCAGCCGTATCCAGGGCGGCCGCGCCATCGCCTCCTACCCCGATGTCGCCCGGATGCTGGCCGAGATGCGGGCCGTGACGCAGGCTGCACGCCTGATCGCGCTGGATTGCGCCGTCTCGCTCGACCGTGCGCGGGCGGGTGAGGAGGGTGCTGAAGCCCGCCTCGCCCTCCTCACTCCGATCGCTAAGGCCTGGTGCACCGATCGGGGCGTGGAGGTGGCCAGCCTGGGCATCCAGGTCCATGGCGGCGCCGGCTATGTCGAGGAGACGGGCGCCGCCCAGATCTGGCGCGACGCCCGCATCGCGCCGATCTACGAGGGCACCAACGGCATCCAGGCAATGGATCTCGTCGCCCGCAAGCTGCCGCGCGACCTGCCCGCCTTTCTCACCCTGGTGCGGGAGGCCGCGGAGGCCGATCCGGCCTTGAGGGAACCGGCGGCTGCCCTGGCCGCCGCCGCGGAAGTGCTGGCCACCGCCCCGGCGGAACTGGCGGGCGCTGCCGCCGCGCCCTTCCTCGACGCCGCCGGCTGGGTGCTGGGGGGCGCCTGGCTTGCCCGCGCCGCTGCCGCCGATCCGGCCTTCGCCGCCGATGCCGGCTTCTTCCTTCGCCGCCTCCTGCCCCGCGCGCAGGCCCGGCTGGCCGAAGCCATGGCCCCCGCCTGATCCGGGACGACCCCTTCACGCCTTCGCAAGGGCAACAACGAAGCACGCCGAACACCTTGCGCCTTTGTCATCCGCTCAAACATCCTCCCTGCCCCTGAGTGCTGGAGTTCGAGTGAACGCCCTGAGCCGCCCCGCCCTGCGACCCGAGCGGCCGCATGCCGTCATCATCGGGGCCGGCCCCGGCGGGCTTGCCTCCGCCATGCTGCTCGCCTCCCGCGGGTTGCGGGTCACGGTGCTGGAGAAGGACCACATCGTCGGTGGCCGAAGCCGCACCATCGCGGCCACGGGCGAGGGAGGGGGGAGCTACCGCTTCGACCTCGGCCCTACCTTCTTCCTCTACCCCCGCATCCTCGCCGAGATTTTTGCCGAATGCGGTGCGAAGCTGGAGGAGGAGGTGGAACTGATCCGCCTCGACCCGCAATACCGCTTGATCTTCGAGGATGCGGCCGGCCACGTCACCCTCGATGCCACGCCCGACCTTGCCCGCATGGAGGCGCAGGTCGCGAAGATTGATCCGCGTGACGCCGCCGGCGTGCGCC
>DATCMG010000259.1:0-4023 GCA_036563555.1 Roseomonas sp.
GAAGGAGAGGCCGCGCGTGCCCTCCCCACCCGCCAGGTCGCCCTGGGGCAGTCCGGCACCCTCATCCTCGATGACCAAGGCCATGGTTTCGGCGGCGCGCACCACGCGGATGGTGATGCGGTCGCCCGCCCGCGTCTCGCGCGCCGCGCGGGCGAGGCATTGCCCCACCACCCGGCCAATAGCGCGGCGATCGGCCAGCAAGGTCAGCATCTCGGCCTCGGGCGAGACCTGCCAGTGGCGCGCCCCCTCCCCCATCGGTAAGGCCACGGATTCCACGGCCTCCCGCAAAAGGGGGCCGAGGGGGATGCGGTTTTCCTTGAGGCTGCGCGGGCCGGGCTGGGCGGCGGCATGGTCCGCCATCTCATCCGCCAGGGTGAGCAGGCGCCGCCCCTCCGATTCGATGCCAAGGGCGATCTCCGCCGGCAATCGGGCCGCGAGGCCGAGCAGGCCGAGGCCGGGCGCCTCAAGCTCACGGGCGACGAGGCCGAGGGAGCGGCCCTGGGCTTTCAGCCGCAGCTCGGCCTGGGCGACGCGGGCCTCGGCGGCGCGGGCGCGTTCCAGCAGCCGCCAGGCGGCGATGGCAAGCAGCGCGGCGGTGCCGGCTGTCGGGGCAAGGAGCAGGATCTCCATACGGCGCAACCTGACAGGGCTCGCCTGCCGAAAGATGAACGGCAGGCGCATGCGCGGTCAGTAGAAATGACAAAGGCGCGAGGGGAAGCCCTCGCGCCCTGCCAAAATCCGCGCTTCCGGCGGAAGGGGCCTTAGGCGGCCGCCTTCTTCGCCTGGGCGCGCACGATGCGGCGCTTCAGCACCTTGGCCTCGACCGTCAGGCTGCGGTCGGGCGTGCCGAGCAGGAAGGCGTCGAGGCCGCCATTGTGCTCCACCGTGCGGATGCCGCGGGTGGAGAGGCGCATCTGGATCGCGGTGCCGAGCACGTCCGAGAAGAACGAGGCCTCCTGCAGGTTGGGCAGGAAGCGCCGGCGAGTCTTGTTGTTGGCGTGGCTGACATTGTTGCCAGCCTGGACGCCCTTGCCGGTGATGCTGCAGCGGCGCGACATGGTGGAAACCCCTGGGTCTTCGGGCCGCGCGGCCATGCGGGAGGGCACGGGCACGGGTTCGTGGTCTGATAGGAAGGGCGGCGTATGGCGGCGCCAGCCGCCGGAGTCAAGTCAGGAGGCGGGCGGGGGTTCGGCCTGCTGCTTCCGCATCTCCTGGAGCTCCCCACTCTCGACGGACATCAGGGCGCTGCGCAGGACGCGGGCGATGGCCCTGTCCTCCATGGTGCGGGCCATCAGGCCCAGCGCGCCGCCGAGCAGGGCGGAGGCGACGGAAATCGGGGCGATACCCTGCTCGATCATGTACTCGATGGCCTTGTCGGTCACCGAGCCGGCATGGCTCAGGTCTTCCGGGGCCATGCCTTGCGGGTCCAGGGACATTCCCGGGGCCTCCTCATCAAGTTGGGACGCGATCCCTTGGCATTGTGGATCGCATCCTCGGAAAAAAGCCGGGGACGGTGCCCCGGCTGCGACCAGATGGTCAGACCGGGGCGGGAGCGGAAGACCCCATCGGTGCAGAGCTGTCCAGTTCCCCGACAGGCGAGGCGGATTCCCGCGCCGCGGCGGCGGCTTCGGCCAGTGCCACCGCCTGGGCCTGGCGGCGCCACATGGCGGCGTAGAGGCCCTCGGCGGCCACCAGCTGGGCATGGGTGCCCCGCTCGGCGATGCGCCCCTCGGCGAGGACGATGATCTCGTCCGCCTCCACCACGGTGGAGAGGCGATGGGCGATCACCAGCGTGGTGCGCCCGCGCGAGACGCCGCGCAGCGCCGATTGGATCTCCTGCTCCGTCCTGGTGTCGAGGGCGCTGGTCGCCTCGTCCAGGATGAGGATCCGGGGGTCCTTCAGGATGGTGCGGGCAATGGCCACTCGCTGCTTCTCCCCGCCCGAGAGCTTCAGGCCGCGCTCGCCGACACGGGTCTTGTATCCCTCCGGCAGGCGCATGACGAAGTCATGGACCTGGGCGAGCTTCGCGGCCTCGATCACCTCCTCCTCGGACGCACCGGGGCGGCCATAGGCGATGTTGTAGGCGATGGTGTCGTTGAACAGCACCGTGTCCTGCGGCACCACGCCGATGGCGGCGCGCACGCTCTCCTGCGTCACGTCGCGGATATCGGCGCCGTCGATGGTCACCCGGCCGTCCCAGACATCATAGAAGCGGAACATCAGGCGGGAGATGGTGGACTTGCCGGCGCCGGTCGGCCCCACGATGGCCAGCATCTTCCCCGGCGGCACGGAAAAGCTGACGCCGTGCAGGATCTCGCGGTTCCGGCCATATCCGAAGCGCACGTCCTCGAAGCGCACAGCGCCGGGGCCGGACGGCAAGGCGGGGGCGCCGGGCTTGTCCGCCACCTCGCGGCTCTCCCGCATCAGGGTGAACATCGCCTCCATATCCACCAGCCCCTGCTTCATCTCGCGATAGACGAAGCCGAGGAAGTTCAGCGGCAGGTAGAGCTGGATGAGATAGGTGTTCACCAGCACGAAATCGCCGACCGTCATCTCCCCGGCGGCCACGCCCCGGGCCGCCATCAGCATCACCACCGTCAGCCCGATCGCGATGATCGCGGCCTGCCCCATGTTGAGGAAGTTCAGCGAAACCTCGGAGCGGTTATAGGCATGCTCGTAGCGCGCGAGGGAGGAGTCGTAGCGCCGCTCCTCATGCCGCTCATTGCCGAAATACTTCACCGTCTCGTAGTTCAGCAGGCTGTCGATGGCCCGCGTGTTCGCCTCCTGATCCGTGTCGTTCATCTGGCGGCGGAAGCGCAGGCGCCAGTTGGTGAAGACCAGCGTGAAGGTCACATAGAGCGCGATCGTGCCCAGGGTGACGGCGGCGAAGGAGAAGCTGAACATCCGCCACAGGATCACCGCGACCATCAGGATCTCGAAGATGGTCGGGATGATGTTGAACAGCATGAAGTCGAGGACGAAGTTGATGCCCCGCGTGCCGCGCTCGATCACGCGCGACAACCCGCCGGTCTGGCGGTCCAGGTGGAAGCGGAGCGAGAGCGCGTGCAGGTGGGTGAAGACCTGCAGCGCGATCCGGCGGGCGGCACGGGCCTGCACCTTGGTGAAGACGGCGTCGCGCAGCTCCCCGAAGGCGCTGGAGGCGATGCGGAGCAGGCCGTAGGCGACCACGAGCGCAACCGGCACGGCCAGCACCGCAGCCGCCGTTCCCGCTCCCTGCCCCATATGCGGGGTCAGCGCATCCACCGCCCGGGCATAGGCCACGGGAACAAGGACATTCGCGATCTTGGCCGCCACCAGCAGCAGCAGGGCGATGACGACGCGCGCGCGCAGCCCCGTCTCGCCCTTCGGCCAGAGATAGGGGGCGAGGCTCCGCAGCGTCGCGAAGGTGCCGCGGGCGGTTTGTGGACTGGCTGGGGTGCTGGGCTGGGCGGGGGGCACGCGGGAACTCCGGGGCGCGGGCACGGCCGGGGGCGAACGGCCCCAGGAGGGCCGTCACCGCGCCGGGGCGGGTCCGGGATGGGGTGCCGCCCCGGGCGGAGCGGCCTTCGGATAGGAGATGGGGCCTTCCCGCGCCGGGCACCAGCCGGTGGCGCCGCATGGCGGGGATGCCGGGCGGCGCGCGGCAGGGCAGGATAGGGGGATGAACCCATTCGCCCGGCACATCACGGCCTGCAACAACATTCCCTCCCCCGCCGGATACCTGCCCTTCCGCATCGGGGAGCAGCAGGTCGGCTGGCTGGAGGCCGATGCGGCCCGCGCCCTGACCTTCCTGCCGAAATCCGTGCATTTCGGGCCGGAGGGTGTCTCCCTGGCGGCCGGTCTGCGCGGGGCCACGGCCCGCAGCGCGGCGCTGGCCGAGATCGCCCGCACCCTGGCCCGCGCGGGCTTCGGACGCATCCGGGGCGAGGAGTTCGATGTGCGCGCGACACCCTTCGGCCCCGTGCTCGCGACGGTGGATCGGGGCGTGCTGCCTGCGCTGGGCATCATGAGCCAGGGCGTTCA
>DATCMG010000261.1:0-2724 GCA_036563555.1 Roseomonas sp.
GCCAGCGCGCCGGTCCACCGCGGTTCACCCGGCACGGCAACGATGTCTGCGGCGCATCTACCCACCCAAGCAGAACAAACAGTCCGTAGGTTGTTACCCCCCGCCATCACGGCTTCCCACTATCGTTGAGGGTCAGCACAACCGGCTGATGGTCGGAAAGGCGGGTCTCGACATCATAGCGCACTGTCTCGACGCGCGGCGCGAGGTTCTCCGTGACGAAGACATAGTCGCAGCAATGCGGCTCGCCATAGGTCTGGTCGGTGATGCAAAAGGAATGCGGGTGCAGCTTGTCGCCGTGGCAGATTCCCCAGCCGTCGAGGAGACGCGGGATACCGTCTTCGAAGGGGTCGGAAAGGCGGAGCTTCGCCGGATCTGACGGGGCCATATTGAAGTCGCCTGTCAGGATGGCGGAGCGCGGGCTCGGCTGGAGCGCATAGGCGGCCGTCCCCGGTTCGCACGGCCGGGCTGCGCGGTCGCAGGCGAGCGAGTGGGCGGCGCGGATTGCCTCCACCTGCAGCCGGCGATGCTCGGCCGAGAAGTATTCGAGATGCGTCGTCATGATTCGCAGCGGGCCGAAGGGCGCCAGGATCGTCGCCTCGATCAACATGCGTGGCATGCTGTGCGGCCCGCCGCCAGGCCAGGGCAGGGTGTGGCGCAGAACCTGGCGCACAGGGAGCCGGGACAGGATCATGTTGCCGAACCGACGTGTCGCGCCGGCCTCATCGATGATGTCCAGCGCCGCCCCGGCGATCGCGCGGTAGCCGGGCAGCAGGTCTGCCACCAAGGCGAACTGGTTCTCGCCCTGGCTTCCCTTCAGATCGGGCAGGCTGTCGGCAATCTCCTGCAGGCAGAGAACATCGAAGTCGGCGAGCGCACGCGCATGAGCAATGATGCGGGGAAGGTCGAGGCGCCCATCCATTCCCAGCCCCCATTGCACGTTCCATGTGACGATCCGCATGGCGTCACCGAATGCCGGCACGCATGAAGCTCTGCACGAACTGACGCTGAAACAGCAGGAAGCCGATCAGAAGTGGCGCCGAGGTCATCAGGGTCGCGGCGCAGATCAGGGCCCAGTCCACGCCCTGGTCGCCGCCCGCGAAGACCTGCAAGCCAACGGTCAGCGGGCGTGCTTCGACCGAGTTCGTCACGATCAATGGCCACAGGAAGTTGTTCCAGTGATAGCTGACCGAGACCAGGCCATAGGCAATGTAGATGGGCTTCGCGAGCGGGACGTAGATCTTGAGCAGGATTTGCAGCGCGCTGGCGCCCTCAACACGGGCAGCGTCGTCGAGCTCCCGAGGGATCGTTTTGAATGTCTGCCGCAGCAGGAAAATGCCGAAGGCCGAGGCGACATAGGGCAGGGCGATGCCCGGGATCGTGTCGACCAGCCCGAGCCAGCTCATCGTGCGGTAGTTTTCGACGATCAGCACGTCCGGCATGATCATCAGCTGCACGAGCACGAGCGCGAAGGCGATGCCGCGGCCTGGGAAGTCGAATCGGGCGAAAGCATAGGCGGCAAGCGTCCCGAGCACGACCTGGCAGCAGAAGATCAGTGTGACCAGAATAATGGTATTCAGGAAGTAGCGCACAAAGGGCGCGGCAGCCCAGGCGCGCCGGAAGTTATCCAGGCTTAGCGGAGCATCAAGTTGCAGGTGCGTTGTGTATTCCTGATCATGAAAGGCGGCCCAGACCGCGAACAGGAGCGGCATGATCCACAGGACTGCGAGCAGGATCGCGCCGGCGCCCTCAAGCAGACGCCAGATGCCGACAGGCGTGTAAGGGTCCACCCGTGCCGCGGGTGAAGCAGCACGGCGGGCGCGGCGCCGGGCCACCCAGCCCGGCAGTGCAGGGGTGGCGGGCTGCGGAAGGATGCGGTTCGCAGGGCTTCCGCTCATTGGTAATGCACCTTGCGTTCGAGCCAGCCATATTGAACGAGTGCCGCGATCGCGAGCATGGCGAGAAGGATGACCGTCAGGGCCGCCGCGTAGGACGTGTCCCAGAAGTTGAAGCCGACCTGGTAGATATAGAACAGCAGGAGCGAGGTCGCGTTGTCCGGGCCACCCCGCGTCATGACGATAATGTGGTCGACGGTACGGAAGGCGTTGATCACGGCGTTGATCAGCACGAACAGCGTCGTTGGCATCAGCAGCGGGAACTGGACACGGCGGAAGAAGGTCCAGCGCGAGGCCCCCTCGAGTGCTGCGGCCTCCGCCAGCACAGGCGGGATTCCCTGCAGCGCCGCGAGGTAGAAGATCATGAAGAAGCCGGCTTCTTTCCAGACAGCCACGAGCGTGACCGCAGCAAGGGCGGTCTCCTTCGAGCCGAGCCAGTTGTGTGAACTGAAGCCGAGCGCGGCCGTGATTTGCTCGAGCAGGCCGTATTGCGGCGTGTAGAAGAAGAGCCAGATATTGGCGACCGCGATCATCGGCAGGATCGTCGGCGTGAAATAGGCCATACGGGCGAAGGTGCGCCCGGGGATACGGTCATTGACCCAAACAGCCATGAGGAGCGCGAGGACGATCGCGAGGGGGATCGTGCCGAGCGCGAACCACAGATTATTGGTGAAGGACTGCCAGAAGACGGGATCGGCGAGGATCTGTTCGTAATTGGCCGCGCCCACGAAACGGGAGGGCCGGCGTGGGCGCGCCGTGGAGGTGAAGCTCTCGATGAAGCTCGCGACCGCCGGCCAATGCGTGAAGGCGACGAGAAGCACCATCGCCGGCA
>DATCMG010000717.1:0-2285 GCA_036563555.1 Roseomonas sp.
CGCTGACCCTCTACTGCCGCCCTACTCCGAACTGGTCACCCTGGTCCGATGACGGAACTGGGTCGCGATGCAGCCCCTGTCCTGCAGCAGGGGGGGCGCGGTGCTCGGGGTGGACGTGGGCTTCTCCCCGACACGGCGCTCCAGCGCGGTCTGCCGGTTCGACTGGAACCCACGGCGGATTACCTGGACCATCCGGCGCTTCCGCGCTCTACCAGTCGAGCAGGAAACCACGATCACCGCCGTGGCCGGCATCGGGCGGCTTCAGGTTGCCGCCTTCGATGGGCCGCTGCGGGCGGGTTTTGACGTGATCGGCCGCTACCGTGTCGCTGAGCGCATGCTGACGCGCCGCCTGGGCACCAAGATCGGCAAGCCGGGCCAAGCAAGCGCCCCGGTCGGCAAGGCACTCAACGCCGCGGCCAACGATTGCGCCAGCATTGTGCTGCGGGGGTGTGATCTCGCGCCGGCCGTGCACGCCGTGCGCATCAATGCCAAGGCCGTGGCGGAGGCCTTCCCCGGTGCCTTCCTGGGCGTGATGCTGGCCGACCCGGTTGCGGTGGCGGCGAGCCGTGCCGGCCGGTCGGACGTTTTCTTCCGCCATCTCGCCGAGAACGGGACACTGGAGGGCCTGCTGGCGCACCTGCTGCCCGGCCGGAATCTCGCCCTCCCGCTGGGCGGCGTGACGAACCATGACGACCGGGCTGCCCTGATCTGTGCGCTGACCGCCCTGTGCGTCGCCGCCGGGGACTTCACGGCGGTGGGCGACGCCGACGGCTGGATCGTCCTGCCGCCACGCCGCTTCGTGCGGGACTGGGCCTGGGCCGACCTCGAAGCCAACGCCCGCGAGGAGATGCCCGGTTGCTTGCGCCGGACCCCGGAACCTTTCGTGGCTCAGCCCATCTGATAGCGGACGCCGAGTTCAATCTCCTGCTGAGGCTGCACTACAAGGAACGGGCATCGGCCCCGCGGAACGTGTGGCTGCCCTCCGGGAAGGGGGCGGGCATGCTCGCGACGATCCAGTTCCGCAGGATAAGGTGAAGATTGGCATCCTGTCCGGCTCCATCCTGTCCGGGATTGCGGGCAGAGCCGTTCTCCGGATCGGACCGCGCGAGATCCCGGCCCCAGAGGATCACGTGAGGGTCCGGCGGACAGCAGAGGGCCGGGCCGGCGCTCGAACCAGCTTGTGGGACGGGGCGGCTGCCTCTGCCACTCGCACGGGACAGGCAAGGTGGTGGGGCTGGATGCCTCCCGAGCCATGCTAGCGCCGCTTCGCGCAAGGCGGGGGAAGTGGGGCGTACAGGCCTCCTTCCCTTAGGGCAACATGCGGGAGTTCGAGTATCCATCCGCCGACGGCCGCCTTCCCTGGCGTGGGTGCCCGCTGATCTTACTGCCGTTCGTAAGAGTGTCGATAAGGGCAGGCGGGTGGGATGGAGATCATCAGCGGGGTCGAGCGGTGTCGGCGTTGGCGGACGGAGGATAAGCTCCGGTTCCTGGCCGAGATCGAGGTGGAGTACGGTCACCTCCTTCGCGCAGGCCTGTACAGTGGCACCGGTCTGGCGCACCTGCTGGTTCCATATGGCTTCCGCATCTGCCTGTGGCCGAGCCCTGAGCTGTCGCTGGACACTCAGGAGGAGATCCTGCGCCTGCTCGAATGTCATCAGCGCCTGCCGCAGCCGGCCCGCAGTCGTAACCTGATCGTGGAGGCTCATGCCTCTTCCATGGTCAGGAGCCCTCGCCCTCTCTGGTGCGACTTTGGCGAGGAAAGCCGGGGTGAACTGCCCGACTGAAGCGATGGCTCGGATTTCCCTAATGCTGGGATGGCTGGCATCAACGATCTGCCCCGACCAATCCCGAGGCGATGAACTGCGCGACCACGAGCAGCGCCGCGAGCGCGGCAACCCCGAGCAGTCCGCCAATGAGCAGTTGGGGCAGGACTGCAGGACCCGAGATGACGCTGTCCCAGACGCCCAGGCCTAAATAGGCCGCGACAAAATACGCAAAGATCAGGACAGGCCAGCCAGAGGCGGAGAGGTAGTTCTCCCCGATCCAGATCAGCCCCAGGAGGGCGACGATAAATCCCGCCGTGCCCGCGACCACGGCTACAGCGTTCCTGCGAGGACGTAGACGTGTCAGCGAATTTCTCGCCTGAGATGGCGTAGCCTGGTTGGACGTGGTGACTGGCGTGGTCATCGGTTGATCTCACAGGGCCAAGTCGTTCCCCTGTAGCATCGTCTTATTATTTCGATTCATCAATAGAATGCGAAGTCGCTGATGCCCATTCCAGAAGG
>DATCMG010000275.1:0-2666 GCA_036563555.1 Roseomonas sp.
GGCGATCTCGTCCGTCGGCTCCCGCGTCACGGCCCAGCCCGGCAGCCGTTCGGCGGGGTGCCAATGCGTCGCGCCAGAAGTCGGGTCCGTCAACGCACCGCGGACGGCCCGGCCAGCCACGCGGCGGCAGATGGCCAGCGCGGGGTCGTCCGGGGGCGGGGAAGCGAGCAAGGCATGGGAAGCGTGGCGCGGGTTGCGGCTGGGGAAGAGGAACGGGTCGCGGCAGGCCTCGGCCAGATCCCGCGCGTCAGGCTCGGGCAGGCGGGCATGCCCGCCGGGGGCAAAAGGCGCGGCGCCGGGAATACGGGCCGGGCGCGGCATGGCCGCGCGGGCTCGGTTCACGGCGAGGGCGGCCAGGGCCTCAATGGCGCGCACGGGACGGGCGCCGGCTTCGGCATAGAGGGTGCGGGCGAGGATTTCGGTGGCATCCATGGTCAGCGGTCCTCGGCCAGCACGCGCATCTGCGCGGCGGTGCTATGGGCGGCACGGGTGGCCTCATCCAGCTTCTGCTCGATGCGGATCAGATGGGCCGTCAGGCGGCCATCCACGTCCCGGATCAGGGAGAGGGGAACATAGGTGCGCGCCACTTCCAGCTTGAAGGCGGCCAGGTCGTCGCGCGTGCGCTCCAACGAGGCCTGGTGCTGGGAAAGATCGGGCGGCACCACGGATTCCGGCGCCTGGGCGATGCTGCGGCGGAGCGAGTGCAGCATCCAGGCGAGCACCGCCATCAGCGGGGCTTCCACCGCGGCGGCGATCCATTGTGGGTCGGGGGAAAAGGACGGCATGGGTCCTCCTTCGGGGGATCGGCCGGGTTGAGGGGGTGCGCGGGGGTTGATCGCGCGGGTTGGCGCCCCGACTTGCCGGGGCGCCGGGAGAGGTGCTTTGTGCAGACGATGTGGAACGAGCCGTATCTCGAGACTTGCTGCCGGTCGGCGCTGCACCGGCTGTTCCTGACGCATGGCGGGACGCGCCCGGCCGGGCTGCCGGACGAGGCCTGCCTGCGCCGGCTCTGCGGAATGGGAATGGCGGTGGAAGTCTCGCCAGGCCGCTTCGCCATGACGGAAGCCGGGGCCGCGCGGCATGGGACCGAGGTGCTGAAGAAAACGGCGGCCTGAACCGCCTCACCCCCGCCAGGAGGCGCCGCGCGGCACCGGGGGAAGCCCCGGCATCCGCACCGGCTCGGCCAGCAGGCAGCCCGCCACCGCATCCAGCGCATCATCCCGCACGCCATTCGCGCCAGGCTTCCACTCCGCCATCTCCTGCGGGAAGGCGGTGCGGAACACGGCTTCATGCGCGTGCAGGCGGCGTGCGGCCATCACCGGGTCCAGCGCGCCGAGGATGCGGTCCTGCTTCGCCTTGTGGCTCGCATGCTCGACCACGGTGCAGGCGGCGCCCGCCCGCGCCATTTCCCGGCGCAACAAGGGTGGCAGGAACTTGCCGATGCCGTTCGTCTCCACCCGCACGACAGGCAGCAGCAGCTCCCGCGCGATGGCGGCGACGCGGCGGCATTGCTGCGTGGCCGGGTCGGGTTCGCCATCCGGGTCCTGCGTGATGTAGGCGACGCGGTGCAGGTAGTGGTTCCCCTCCCCGTCCGAATAGGTGGCGGCGAGCACGCTGGAATCCCCCTGCCCCGGCCGCCCATAGGCCGGATCCCAGAAGCCGCCGCCCGAGACGAGGCGCCGCCCGAGCAGCGAGAGCAGAGGACGCCCATTTGCCTCGCGGTAATCGGGTTCCCCGCCGTATCGCACGATGAGGGCGGGATCGAGCCGCGCGGCGCCGGCCGATGCGCATTCCAGCATCATCTGCCGCCGGAACTGTAGAGGGCCGACACGGTCGCGCAGCGCCTGGATGCCATCCAGCGGGAAGCGGTCCGGCCAGGCGCTGCGGCCCCCCACATCCAGCAGCGGGATGCGGAGACGGCGATAGGTGGCGAGATAGGCGCCCTCCACATCGGCTGGCGCGTAAAGGCTTTCGGCGCAATGCGGCGTGCCGACATAGAGGATGGTGCCGCCGGGCGTCAGGATGAACTCGCATTCCGAAAGTCGCTCGCGCAGTTCCTCTCGCTTGCCCGGCGTGTCGCAATTACCGGCCACCTCCACGTCGTCGCAAATGATGAGTTCGGCGCGTGCGCCGGTCACATTGCCGCCGATGCCCTGGGCAAGCATCGAGGGCTCGCGGATCGCGCCGGCGCGCTTCACGGTGAAGCGGTCCGAGGCCCAGGCTTCGTCGCCGCCCAGCAGATGGCGGCACAGCGGATGGCGCTCGATGATCTTCCGCACCGTCGCGACCATCCGCGCGGCCAGCATATGGTCGGCCGCCAGCACCAGGACGCGCAGCTCCGGCTGCACCGCCAGCCGCCAGGCGCACCACAGGCCAATCAGCGTGGACTTTCCGCAGCCGCGGAAGGCCATCAGCAGCAGCCGCCGATCCCCTTCCGCATGGCGTGCCATCAGCCAGCGCGCGATGCGCCGGTGAACGCCTGGGGTGGCCACCCCAGCGCGCAGATTCCAGGCGTAGAGAAACTCCAGGAAATCATGTTCCATGATCTCAGGCGGTGTCGTCATCCTCCGTACTCTCCTCGCCCTCTCGGTCTTCCTGTTCGGCCAACTGGATGGAGCGGCGCGCCTCGGCGATCAGCGCGCCCGCCTCGGCCACCGCCTCCGTCT
>DATCMG010000315.1:0-1790 GCA_036563555.1 Roseomonas sp.
CGGCGACGCCGTTTCCGGCGAGCTGGAGCGGGCGCGGCGTTCGCTGGACGCCGGTGACCTGCCGGGCGCGGTGGAGCGGCTGGAGAAGCTGCCAGAACCCTCGCGGAATGCCATGGCCGGCTGGATCGGGCAGGCGCGCGACCTCGTCGAGGCCCGCGCCGCGCTGCGCGATCTGGGGGCCAACTGATGCTCCGTGCGATTTGGTTGCTGATCCTTCTCGGCCTGGGCGTCTGGGCCGCGCTGTTCCTCCGCCAGATGGGCGGCAATGTGGAGATCAGCGTCGGCAATACCTTCATCGGAATTCCGGTGTGGCTGGGGCTGCTGGCGCTGGTGGTGGGCTTCGTGCTGCTGCACGGGATTCTTTCCGCCTGGAAGTCGCTGCGCGGCTGGCCGGCCCGGATACGGGCGCGCCGGGCCGAGCGGCACCGGCGGGATGGCGATGCCGCCGTGACCCGTGCCCTGGTGGCGCTGGCTGCCGGCACGCCGGACCAGGCGCGGCTGGAAATCCGGCGGGCGCGGGGCCTGCTGGGAGATACGCCACACACGCTGCTGCTGACCGCCGAGGCCGAGCGCATGGCCGGCCGCAACGACGCGGCTAACGAGGCCTTCCGGCTGCTGGCCGGGCGGGAGGATGGCAAGTTCCTCGGCCTGCGCGGGCTGCTGCGCGACGCCATGCATCGCGAGGACTGGCCGGCGGCCCAGCGCCTGGCGCGGGAGGCCGAGGCCGCCCAGCCCGGCGCGGCCTGGGTGCGTGAGGAGCGCGCGGCGCTCGCCCTTCGGACGCGGGACTGGCGGGAGGCGCTGGCGCTCTCCCCATCCGACCAGATGACGGGGCATCGGCGGGCGGCGCTGGCCCTGGCGGCTGCGATGCAGGAGCCGGAGCCCGCCATGGCGGCCTCGCTGGAGAAGCAGGCCCTTTCGGCCGATCCTGGCTTCGCCCCGGCGGCCCTGGCCGTTGCGCGGCGGCAGGCGGGGGAGGGCAGCCCGCGCCGGGCGAAGTCCACCCTGCAGGCGGCCTGGACGGCGGCGCCGCATCCGGATCTCGCCGAGGCCTATCTGGGCGATGAGGCGGATGCGCTGGCGCAGGTGAAGGCGGCCGAGGCGCTGACACATGAGAACCGGACCCATCCGGAGAGCCGGCTCGTCCTCGGACGCACGGCGCTGGCCGCGGGGCTGACGGGGCGGGCGCGGGCGGAGTTGGAGGGGCTGGTGTCCTCTGGCGCCGCGGATCGTCGCGCCTATCTCGCCATGGTGGACATGGATGCGGTTGAGCTGGGCGACAGCGCCGCCGGCCGCGCCGCCGAGGCGAAGTGGCTGCGCGCCGCCGCCGCGGCGCCGGCCGAGCCGCGCTGGCAGTGCCTTTCCTGCGGGACCACCCATGCGAAGTGGGCCCCGATCTGCGAGGAGTGCGGCACCCCGGGGCGGATCGAGTGGACAGGCGGGGCCGCCGCGAAGGGCGGGGCGGTGACGACGACCTGATCGGCAGCCTCATTCCCGAGGTTGCCGCGCGGCGCGGGTGCGGCTAGAAGGCGCCGCACCGCAGCGTGCCGGTTCCGGCCGGCGCGCGATAAATGGGCCGGGTTAGCACAGCGGTAGTGCAATCGATTCGTAATCGATAGGTCGCGAGTTCGATTCTCGCACCCGGCACCATTTTTCTTCGGCTCGGACTTTTTCGGGTGTTCCGGGGGCAAGTTCCGCACGGGCTCTTTGGCATGTGGCGGGCGTCCCTCGATTGCGCGCACTGCATGTCTTCTTGCCCAATCAGCCGCGGCGTGGCCGTCCCCTCAGGA
>DATCMG010000318.1:0-2255 GCA_036563555.1 Roseomonas sp.
CGTCTCCCGCGATCCGGCGGATTGGGCGGCGCGCGTCGCCCTGGCGGAAGCTCTGTCGCTGCGCGTGATCACGGATATGCGGGTGGGCGCCGGCTTCCCGACCGACCATCCGCTCCACGCCGGTGCGCCGGGGATCTTTCCCGGCGCGGATGCGCTGGCCGCGATCCGGGAGGCGGATGTCGTGCTGGATCTGGATGGCGTGGACCCGGCCGGTGCCTTCAAGGCGACCGGATGCGTGCCGCCCATCGTGATCCGCGCCTCCATGGATCACGCAATGCACAATGGATGGTCGCAGGACCACCAGGCATTGGCCCCTGCCGATCATGCCCTTGCAACGGCGCCGGACATCGCGGTGCGCGCGCTGCTGGATGCGCTTGGTATCGGCGCGGACCCATCATCCCTGCCTCCGCCTGCCCTTCCCGAGATTCCCAAAGGCCCGATGGACACGGACGCTCTGGCCGCCGTGCTGCGCCATGCGACCGCCGGGCGGGAGGTGACGCTGATGCGGCTGCCGCTTGGCTGGAACGGCGCCGCCTGGCCGCTTCGCCATCCGCTCGACTACCTCGGCTATGATGGTGGGGGCGGGATCGGCTCCGGGCCAGGCATGGCGGTGGGCGCTGCCCTGGCCCTGCGGGATTCGGGTTCCACCAGGCTGCCCGTTGCGGTGCTCGGCGATGGCGACACGCTGATGGGGCTAACCGCGCTATGGACGGCCGCGCGCTACCGCATCCCGATGCTGATCGTGGTATCCAACAACCAATCGTTCTTCAACGACGAGGTGCATCAGGAGAAGGTCGCGCGCGAGCGGGGCCGCCCTGTGGAGAACAAGTGGATCGGCCAGGCGATCCGCGATCCCGATCCCGATTTCCCGGCGCTTGCGCGCGGCCTCGGCGTCGCGGGGTTCGGCCCTGCCGCGGACGCCGCCTCCCTTGCCGCCGCACTGGAACAGGCAATCGCGGTTGTCGATTCCGGCATGCCCGCCCTCGTCGAGGCGCGGGTGGTGGCTGGCTACACGCCCGCCATGGCCTCGGCCCTCACACGGGAATCCTGAAATGGACATGCACCATCCCGCTCCCGTCCTGCCGACCGAGCGCGGCCTCTTCTATGGCGGCGCCTTCCACCCCGCGCGCTCAGGCCGCCGGCTGGAGGTGACCGCGCCCGCGACCGGCGAATCCCTGGGCCATGCCGAGATCGCGGGGCCGGAGGACGTGGACGCCGCCGTGGCGGCCGCCCGCAAGGCGTTCCCGGCCTGGGCCGCCCTGCGGCCGGCGGAGCGCTCGGACCTGCTGCGTGGCTTTGCCGCGCTGCTGCGCACCCATGCACGGGAACTCGCGCTGGTGGACGCCGTGGATGGCGGCAACCCCATCTCCGAGCTGATCAAGGATGTCGGCATCGCCGCGTCGGGCTTCGACTTCTTCGCGGGGCTTGCGACGGAAGCGAAGGGCGAGACCATCCCGATGGGGGACCGCCGCCTCAACTACACCCTGCGCCAGCCATGGGGCGTGGTGGCGAAGATCATCGCCTATAATCACCCGCTGATGTTCGCGACCTGGCGCGCCGCGGCACCCCTGGCGGCCGGAAACTGCGTGGTGGTGAAGACGCCCGACCAGGCACCCCTTTCAGCCCTGCGGCTCATGGAGATCGCGGGCCAGCATTTCCCGCCCGGCGTCTTCAACATCCTTTCCGGTGACCGCGAGACCGGCGCTGCCCTCGTCGCCCATCCGGGCGTCGATAAGATTGGCCTCGTCGGCTCCGTGCCAGCCGGCAAGGCGGTGTTGCGGGCTGCCGCCGATCGTGTCGTCCCCTGCCTGCTGGAGCTTGGCGGCAAGAACGCGCTCATCGCCTATCCCGATGCCGATCCCGCCAAGGTCGCGGCCGGCATGGTCAAGGGCATGAACTTCGCCTGGTGCGGCCAGTCCTGCGGCTCCACCTCGCGCGCCTTCCTGCACGCCTCCATCCATGATGCCGTGCTGGAGGAGGTGCGCCGGCTGCTGGAGCCCATCCGCCCGGGCCTGCCGACGGATCCCGCGACGCGCATGGGCTCCCTCGTCAGCCAGGCGCAACTCGACAAGGTCATGTCCTACATCGAGGCGGCGCATGCGGATGGCGCGCGCCTGGTGGCCGGGGGCAAGCGGCCTTCCGATCCCGCTCTCTCGCGTGGCTTCTACGTGGAGCCGACCGTCTTCGCCGATGTCACGCCCGGCATGCGCATCGCCCGCGAGGAAATCTTCGGCCCCATCCTCTCCGTCCTTCAG
>DATCMG010000719.1:0-3347 GCA_036563555.1 Roseomonas sp.
CGTCGTGACGGAGCTTCGCTCAGACGAAAATTCCATGCTCGATCTGGATGATCAGCGTCTCGACCCGTTCGCGCCCTTCCGAGCTCTCGACCGCAATATCCCGCGGTGAGCGGCCACCGAGAGGCATGGTGGGGCGCGTCCACCAGCGCGGGCCCTTGTGCTTCCAGACTCGCCGGATTGTCGCGACCAACGAGGCGAGGTGGACGTCATCAGCATCCGCCTCGAACAACCCCACGATGGTCCGCTCCTCCATGGCGCGGAGGCGAGCCAGGCGTCTCGCCAGATGCGCTGCGGTTGGTCGTGCTGTGGGCGTGTTCGCCATGGCTCAGCCCCATCCGCTGTCGATCCAGCCGCAGGGCAGTCCCGTCGGCCAGGTCCAGTCATTAACCCCACGGACGGCTGTCTCCTGGCCACAGGCGTCACAGCACCCGCCACTCCAGGTAGCCACATGTCCCGCCGGCCATACCCCGCCGTTGGCGCGAGCACAGTCCTGGCAGGCTGAGTGGATCAGTCGTTTGTCCGCGCTGGCTGCGGCGGCTTTCCCTGAGGTCTCGCGGTAGAGCTCGACGGCAGCATCGAGCTGTTCGGCGGTGGGTGGCGGCTCCCCTTCGTCGCGGGTTTCGGATCCCATCAGCGGCATCAGCCTGTCGCCGCTGCCGCGGGTCGTGACGATCTCGCCCAGTTGTACCGTGGTCTCGCTGAGCACAACCCAGTCATCGGTGAGGCGGAACTGCAGGCGCCCTGCTCATCCAGGCCGACCGAGCCCGGAAGGTCACCCAGGGCCCCATGGAACGCGGCCTCGTCCTCCGGGATGGTCATGCAATCCTCCGCCAGGTCGTGCCTGCGGGCAGTTGCCACGCGGCCGCTGCGCGGCGCTGTGTCTGCAGCAGGTCGAACGGCACATCCCCTTCGGGAAGCCGCGGACCGAAGAGCTCAATTGTCTTTCCTCGGCTATTCACGGCGATGCCGCGCGCGAGGTCGTGGCTCCGCAAATCGCGGCTGATGTAGGGGTCGTCCTTGTGCTCGCCGTTCCTACTCAGCCGCCCATGCGTGTAGATGTAGCCTTGGATATGCTGGGTCACGTTCCCGTCGGGCTCGACGCATTCGACGATCATCCAGCGGTAGATGCGCGCGTGGGGCAAGGGTGGTCGTCCTCTACCGTGGTGAAAGGCTGGAGCCGGCGGTGTGCGGCTGGATCGGCGGCTTCTGCAGGATCACGAACTGGCTCCGCCGCAGGTGCTCCACGATGTCCTTGTTCATGGATCGTTGTCTCCGGGGCGCGGCGGCGGGATGCCGGACCGGCCCGAAGGGCCCGGCACGGCAACCCGCGCCGCTCCTCCGGAGACCCCCTTTCCTCTCTCTCCCTTTCCCTCCTCGGCAGGCGGCCAGTGTGGGAGGCCGCGCTTCCTCCCTCGGCTGCCCTGATCACCTCACCGGGGTGGAGGGTCCGGCTGAGCGTGGGCGCGCCGGACGCCCGGTGGGCGGCCTCCACTCGCCGCGCTTGCGGGCGGACCAGGCGTAGCGAGGGTCGTCGTCGAGGAGGTGGAGGTGTTCGGCGAGCCTGTTGCGCTCCAGCCAGGCGAGGGCGGCCTCCAACTCGGCGAGGGTCATGTGCGCGCGGGCCTTGTCCCCGGTCACGCGCTTCAGGGCGGCGTTGTAGCGGTGGTACAGCCCTGGTCCGGCAAGGCCGCCCTTGAGGCCCGCCGCCCCCGCCTCATCCTCCACGGCCTGCGCCGCCACCATCTCGCCCAGCCGGGCCCGGAGGCGGCGCTCGGTCACGGAGGGCGCCTCCAGCAGTTCCTCCTGCGCCGCCTCCCTCTCGGGGCGCCGCATGGCCAGTTCCGGCCCGGGGGCGAGGCGGTCGTAGCGCAGGGCCAGCGCGTTGGAGGAGAGCGGCACGATCCCCTCCCTGGGCGGCGGCAGCTGGTCGAGCAGCCAGAGGGGAAGGAGGCTCTGGCCCCTCCCGGGTTTGGGCCGCCGGGCGAGGGTGCCCTGCTCCGTCTCCATGCGGCGCCGGAAGAGCCCGAAGAGCGGGTCATCGGGGTGGAAGACCAGCGCCTGCTGCCGCTCATAGGGGCCGGCATTCGGGTCCACCCGCGTGGCGCGGGCCACCATCTGCTCCAGCCAGGGGCGCGAGCGGATATGGGTCAGCGCGGCCACCACGGCGACCTCCGGCGCGTCCAGCCCCTCATAGGCCATGGCGACGGTGACCAGCACGGAGGGCTCCGGCCGCAGCCGGAAGGCGGCCAGCAGCTCGTGGGCCCGCGGTGCGTCGGAGGTCGCGAGCTGGGCCACCGTTTCGGCCTGGGCTGGCGGGATCCAGCGCCGCACGACATCGAGGTAGTGCCGGGCGGTCACCTGGTCGGGCGCCACCACCAGGAGCTTGCCCAGGCCCCGCGCCGGCTCCCCGGGCAGGAGCCCGCGCTGGCTGCGGCGAGCGGCTCGGAGCTTGCGGATGGCGAGGAAGGCTTCGCGCAGGAGCGCCTCGGCGAAGCCGGTCCGGAGCGCGGTGAAGAGGGCAGGGCGGGTGGTCTCGTCGGGGTACAGGCCGGCGAGGCGGTGGGGACCGAGCTCCTGGCCGTCCTCGTCCCGCCAGCTCGCCTCACCGTCGAGGGCGCCGAAGGTCACGGGCAGCACCGCCCGCTCGGCCAGGGCCTGGGCGCGCGAGTAGCCGACCACCGCCCAGCCGGGCGCGTCCAGCTCGACCTCGCGCGTGCGCGCCTTCGGCCCCTTGCGGTAGGGCAGCCAGAGGATGCCCTTGCCGTCGGCGCGCTCCAGCGTGCCCGAGAGCAGGAGGCGGACGCTGGCGCATTCCAGCAGGGGCTGGATGGCGCGCGACCAGGCGCTGGCCTGATCCTCCTCCGTCCCGGCAGCCTGGGTGGCAGCCACGGGATCGGTGTCGGCGAGGGCGGGGAGGTGGTGCACCTCGTCCACCACCAGCAGGGTCCGGTGGCGGCGGAACTCGGCCAGGTGCAGGTCGGGCGCGGCGGCGACGCCCTGGTAGGTCGTGACGTAGCCGGCCAGGCCGCGGCTGGGGTCGGGCGTGTTGTCGGCCGCGCGCACGGAGAGGGCATGGCCGAGCGCGTCGCGCCAGTACGGGTCGGCGAAGGCCTCTTCGGCCTGCAGGCGCAGGCTGTCGCGCGGGACCACCCAGCAGATGCGGTCCACCACCCCGGCCGTGGCCAGGCGGCTGGCGGCGATCACCGGCAGCAGGGACTTGCCCCCGCCCGGGGTGACGGCGGCGAGGATGTCGCGCGCCTCGGCCTCGCCCGTGGCGATGGCCTCGACCACCCCGGCCAGGCGCTGCTGGTGCGAGCGGAGGAGGCGGTGGATCATGATGGGACGAA
>DATCMG010000348.1:0-3045 GCA_036563555.1 Roseomonas sp.
TGGCCTGGAGACCGTTGGTGGTGAGGAAGACATCCTCCTCGCGCCGGTACTGGTGGGTGGCGGTGAATTGCGGCTGCAGGCCCGAAGGCAATTCATGGCCGCGGAAGAAGACAGCGGAGGCAAGGTCGGCCAGCGCCATGCGCGGCGTGCCATTCGCATCCACCACCTGCCCGTCGCGCAGGTCCAGCGCCTCGGGCGTGGATTGCAGCAGCGCGGCGGCGGCGGCCAGGATCTCGGCGCGCAGCTTGCGGCCGGCGCCCCAGGCGGCCTCGCCGCCGATGGCGGCGCCGCGCGAGGCCCAGGCGCCGCCGCCATGCGGGGCATTCGCCGTGTCGCCGGTGTGGATGGTCACGCGGGAGGGCGAAACGCCGACGGCGTCGGCCACCACCTGCACGATGCCCTGCTGGATGCCCTGGCCGATTTCCGCGACCGAGGCGCGGGCGACCACATCGCCCGTGGGTTCCAGCTGGACCACCACCGTGTCCATCGCGGCGACCGGCACGCCGGCGCGGCCATAGGCGGCAGGGCCGGAGGCGGTGTACTCGACCACGGCGGCGAAGCCGAGGCCGATGCAGCGGCCCTGCGCCCGCATCGCCTCGATCTCCGCGCGCAGCTTCGGCAAGTCCAGCAGGCGCTCGAACTCGGCGAGGGTGGCCGTGTGGGACAGCTCCGCCATCCGGCCGCCGGCCGGGTTGGTCCAGGGCATGATGGCCTCGGGCACCAGGTTGCGGCGGCGGAATTCCAGCGGGTCCTCGCCCCGCGCCGACGCGGCGAGGTCCACCAGCCGCTCGGTCGTCGCGCAGCCGATGGGATGGCCGACGGAACGGTACTGGCCCGTGGGCACCTTGTTCTGCAAGGCGCAGCGCAGCCGCGCGCGATAGGCGCCGAAGTGATAGGGCGCGCCGACCGTCCGCAGCACGCTCATCGCCTCCACGGTGGAGGAGCGCGGATAGATGGAATAGGCGCCGAGGCCCTGGATGTCGTCCGCATCGAAGGCGAGGATGCGGCCCTCGGCATCCACGGCCATGCGGGCATGCATGACGTGCTCGCGCGCATGGATATCCGCCATCAGCGCCTCGATCCGGTCGCAGACATAGCGCACGGGGCGGCCGATCAGGCGGGAGGCGGCACAGACGGCCACCTCATCCGGATAGACATGCATCTTGATGCCGAAGCCGCCGCCGACATCGCCTGACATGACGCGCACGCGGCCCATGGGCAGGTCCAGCAGCTCCGCCAGATGCACCTGCATCTGATGCGGAAGCTGGTGGGACAGCCGGACCTCCAGCGCCTCGGCGGCCGGGTCATAATTCGCCAGCACGCCGCGTGATTCCAGCGGCACGCCGGTATGGCGGGTGAAGGTGAAGTGCTCCTCCACGACCAGCGCGGCCCTGGCGAAGGCGGCCTCCACATCGCCATCCCCGAATTCGGTGCGCCAGGCGAGGTTGGAGGCGAGGCCCTGATGGGTGGGTGGTGAAGCGGCGTCCAGCGCGCCGGCGGCATCGGTGACGGCGGGCAGCTCGTCCCAGTCGATGCCGATCAGTTCCAGCGCATCTTCCGCGATAGCGCGTGAGGCGGCGAGGACGAGGGCGACCGGCTCGCCCTGATACACGGCGCGGTCGCGCGCCAGCGGCCCCTGCTCGGGCGAGACGAGGCCGGGGAAGGCGTGGGACTGGGTGCGCCAGTTCCGGCAGAAGGGGGCCAGGTCCCCGGCGGCGAGGATGGCGCGCACGCCGGGCAGGGCGCGGGCGGCGTCGCGGTCCGTGATGCGGAAGGCGGCATGCGGGAAGGGGCTGCGGAGGAAAGCGGCGTGCAACTCCCCCTTCGCGGCGGCATCGTCCATGTAGCGGCCGCGCCCCTCGATCAGGCGGCGGGTGGCAGCGCGGGGAAGTGGACGGCCGATCCAGCCATCTTGCGGCAGAGGGGTATCGGGCATGGAGAACCTTGCAAGTCAGCGGGAGGGGCGCAGGCCCCTCCCACACGGAATCAGGTGACCTTGACGCCGGCCTGGCGGATCAGGGCGTGCCAGCGCGGTGTCACCTCGCGCACCAGCGCGCCCAACTCCTCCGGCCTGCCGGGGGCGGGGCTGTGGCCGATCTCCTTCAGCTTCGCCTCCACGGCCGGCACGCGCAGCGCGTCGTTCATGGCGGCGTTCAGCTTCGCCACGACCGGCTGCGGGATCCCGGCCGGGCCCCAGACGGCATCGAAGGTCGCGAGGTCGAGGCCTGTGACGCCCTGCTCGGCGAAGGTCGGCAGGTCGGGCATGGAGATGGAGCGCGAAGGGCCGGTCATCGCGAGCCCCTTCACGGCGCCGGCCTGGATGTGGGGCAGCACGCTGACCGGCGTTGCGAAGGAGACGTCGAGGCGTCCGGCCAGCATTTCGGTGATCGCGGCCGCCTCGCCACGGAAGGGCACGTGCTCCATCGGCACGCCATGGGCCTGGTGCAGCACCTCGCCGAAGAGATGCGCGGCGGAGCCATTGCCCCAACTCCCGTAATTCACCGGGCGGCCGAGCGCCTTCGCCCAGGCGATGAAGCTCGGTGCGTCCTTGAAGGGCGCGGCGTTGGGGGCGGTCAGCAGGATGCTCGCATGCACCGCCATGCCGATGGGGGTGAAGGAGGTCATCGGGTCGAAGGGCAGGTTGGGATAGAGTGCGGCGCTGCTGGTGATGGTGCTGTTGATGGTCAGCATGAAGGTGTGGCCGTCGGGCGCGGATTTCGCCACGACATCAGCGCCGATCGTGCCGCTGGCGCCCGGGCGGTTCTCGATGACGAGGGGCTGGCCGAGGGCGGGCCCCATCTGCTCGGCCATCAGCCGCGCGATCACGTCGATGGCGCCACCCGGCGGGAAGGGCACGATGAAGCGGATCGGGCGGCTCGGGAAGGCGGGCTGCTGCGCATGGGCCACGGCGGGGGCTGCGAGCGCGAGGCCCAGTATTGCGCGGCGTGTCGTGGCGATGGTTGGGGCGGGCATGCGGTCTCGGCTCCTCTGTTGTGCGGTCAGGTGAGGCTGTGCAGTCCGAGCGCCGCCGGGATGGCATAGACG
>DATCMG010000356.1:0-7651 GCA_036563555.1 Roseomonas sp.
ACCACCTATCGCGGGCCGGACGGGCACCAATACGTCGCGATCCTCTCGGGCGTCGGAGGGTGGGCGGGCGCCATCGTCTCAGGCGATCTCGATCCCCGGGACTCCACGGCTGCCAAAGGTTTTGTAAACGCGATGCGCGACCTGCCGGAGGTGACGACGAAAGGGGGGACGCTCTATGTCTTTCGTCTTCCGTAATCTGGCCATCGTGGCGGCGCTTCTCGCCGCCCTGCCGGCTGTGGCGCGCGAGCTGCGTATCTGCGCGGACCCGAACAATCTTCCCTTCTCCAATGACCGGGGCGAAGGCTTCGAAAACAAAATCGTAGAGGTCCTGGCGCACGATCTCGGCGCGACGGTCTCCTACACCTGGTGGGCACAGCGGCGGGGCTTTCTACGCAACACCCTCCGGGCCGGGCTCTGCGATGTGGTGCCGGGCACGCCAAGCAACATGGAGATGCTGCGGACGACGGAGCCCTATTACCGCTCCACTTACGTCTTCGTGACGCGGGCGGATGAATCCGTACCACAGTCCTTTAACGATCCCGCGCTACGGCATCTGACCATTGGCGTGCAGATCGTGGGGGATGACGGCTTCAACGCGCCGCCGGCCCATGCACTTGCCAGGCGCGGCATAGTCGAGAACATCCGGGGCTACAACCTTTACGGAGACTACAGCCAGCCCAATCCGCCAGCCCGTATCGTGGAGGCAGTGGCGAAGCGGGAGGTCGACGTCGCCGCCGTCTGGGGTCCGCTGGCCGGGTATTTCGCGAAACGGCAATCCGTTCCGCTGGTCCTTACCCCGGTCCGCCCACAGATCGACGGTCCGCGCTTGCCAATGGTGTTCGACATCTCCATGGGCGTGCGGCGGGAGGACGAGGCTTTGCAGCGCGAGCTCGACGCGGCCATGGCGCGCAACCGCGACGAGATCGATGCGATCCTGACGGAGTACGGCGTTCCGCGCCTGGATACGCGCCGGCAGCGCGCGGAGATGGCGCGATGATGAAGCCGGCCCTCCTCGCAATGGCTGCGGCGGCGGTATTCCTCCTGCCCTCCTGCAAACGGGAGAAACGCGAGACGCGGGCCAACCCGGTGGCCACGGAACAGCCCCGGCAACTCTCAATGAGCAGCAACTTCGCAGGGCTGGCGCAGCCGCCCCAAACCCCAAGCGCCGGCAAGCAATATGAGGAGAGCGCCTATCACGTCAGCCAGGGAAAGCGGTTTTATGTCTGGTTCAACTGCAATGGCTGCCACGCCAATGGTGGCGGAGACTCCGGTCCGCCGCTGATGGACGACAAGTGGATCTATGGCGGTGAGATCCAGAACATCTACGCCACCATCCAGCAAGGCCGTCCCAACGGAATGCCAAGCTTCCGCGGGCGCATCCCGGATGAGCAGATCTGGCAGATCTCCGCCTATGTGCGCTCCATGGGCCGCAATGTCCGCATGGACATCGCACCGGGCCGAAACGACGACATGCACCCGCGCGCGGCAGAGAATCACCAGCCCTTGAGCCCCCCCGTTGACGGCGGAAGCATCCCGCCCTCCGCCCAGCAGCCGCAATGAGACGTATGGCCCGGTTCCTGCTGCTGCCGCTCGCGGGGATGGCCCTGGGCGGAAGCGGCTGGCAGTCGGCACTTGAGGTGCATGGCCCGCAGGCAGGGCGGATCGCAGGCCTCTTCTGGTTCTTCGTTTATGTCTGTGCCGTGATCTGGGCGTTGGTCGTTCTCGTCACCTGCATCGGCCTCCTGCTCCGGCGGCGCGCCGCCACGCCCATCTCGCCACTTGAGCTGAACCCCACGACCGAGCGGCGCACGACCCAGATCGTGACGGCGCTGGTCGGGGTGACGGCTATCATCATCTTCATCCTGACCGGCTTCAGCTACGTGACGGGGAAAGGGATTGCTTCCTTCGCGAAGGAAACACCCATGACCATTCAGGTCACCGGGCATCAGTGGTGGTGGGAGGTGACTTATCAGGATCCTTCGCCCGAACGTGTCCTGCGCACGGCGAACGAGATCCATGTCCCGGCCGGGCGTCCGGTCCGGCTGGTGCTCAACTCCACTGACGTGATCCACAGCATGTGGGTGCCAAATCTCTTCGGAAAGCGCGACCTGATCCCCGGGCTGCAGGCCAGCATCGACTTCCAGGCCGACAAGCCCGGCGTCTATCGCGGGCAATGCGCTGAGTTCTGCGGGCTGCAGCACGCCCATATGGGCTTCCTGATCGTGGCGGAGCCACCGGAGGCCTTCGACGCTTGGCGCCTCGCCCAGCTCCGCGCCGCCGAGCCGCCCGTGGAACCCGAACGGCAGCGCGGCCAGCAGGTCTTCATCCAGGGCGCCTGCGTCATGTGCCACCAGGTGCGCGGCACCCGTGCGGCAGGGCGTGTGGGGCCCGAACTGACGCATCTGGCCAGCCGCCAGTTCATCGCATCCGGCACGCTCCCCATGAACCGCGGCAACCTCGCCGCCTGGATCACCGACCCGCAAGGGATCAAGCCAGGGGTCAATATGCCGATGGTCCCACTCGCGCCGCAGGATCTCCAAGACCTCCTCAGCTATCTGGAGGGGCTGCGATGAGCACGACCGAGGCTGATCGCGCCCAGGAGCAGGAGGACCGCGAAGACGCCGAGGCCCCGCGCGACAGCACCGCTGATGAGGCAGCACTGCGTGAGGCACTGGGCAAGACCTGGGGCACGAAGCCCGGCCTCTGGGGCTGGATCACGACGGTGGATCACAAGATGGTCGGGCGGCGCTACATCGCCACGGCCTTCTTTTTCCTTCTCCTGGCCGGCCTGGCCGCGATGGTCATGCGCGCCCAGCTTGCGCAGCCGGAAGGCCGGGTGGTGAGCCCGGACCTCTACAACCAGCTCTTCACCATGCACGGCACGACGATGATGTTCCTCTTCGCCGTACCGGTGATGGAGGCGGTTGCCGTCTACATCATTCCGCTGATGGTGGGCACGCGCAACATCGCTTTCCCGCGCCTCAACGCCTTCTCCTACTGGGTGTATCTCTTCGGCGGCCTGATGCTCTGGGGCGCCTTCTTCCTGAACACCGGCGCGGATGTCGGCTGGTTCGCCTATGTGCCGCTGTCCGGCCCCGAGTTCTCGCCGGGCAAGCGGGCCGATTTCTGGGCGCAGATGATCACTTTCACCGAGGTCGCCGCCCTGGCCGTCGCGGTGGAACTGATCGTGACGATCCTGAAGCAGCGTGCCCCCGGCATGACACTGGACCGGATACCACTCTTCGTCTGGGCGATGCTGGTCACCGCCTTCATGGTGATGTTCGCCATGCCCTCGGTCATGGTGGGCAGCTCCATGCTCATCATGGATCGGCTGGTCGGCACGCATTTCTTCAATCCGGCGGAAGGCGGCGACGTGCTGCTCTGGCAGCACCTCTTCTGGTTCTTCGGCCATCCCGAGGTCTACATCATCTTCGTCCCCGCGACGGGGATGATCTCCTCCATGCTGCCGGCCTTCACGCGCCGTCCCGTCTTCGGACATCTGGGCCTGGTCCTTTCGCTCATCTCCATCGGCATCCTCAGCTTCGGGCTCTGGGTGCACCACATGTTCGTCACGGCGCTGCCGCAGCTCGGGGAGAGCTTCTTCACCGCCTCCTCGATGCTGATCGCCATCCCGAACGGCATCCAGATCTTCTGCTGGGTCGCGACCATTGTTTCCGGCAAACCTCGCTTCGCGACGCCAATGCTCTTCATCATCGGCTTCATCATCACATTCGTCATTGGCGGATTGACGGGAGTGATGGTCGCCTCCGTGCCACTCGATACGCAGGTGCATGACAGCTATTTCGTGGTCGCGCATTTCCACTACGTGCTTATTGGTGGTGCCGTATTCCCGCTACTCGGGGCCGCATATTACTGGTTCCCCAAGCTCACCGGCCGGATGATGAGTGAGCGGCTTGGGTGCTGGCACTTCTGGCTGGCCTTTCTCGGCTTCAATGCCGCCTTCTTCCCCATGCACCTGCTCGGCCTCTGGGGCATGCCGCGGCGCGTCTACACTTACCAAACCGACCTGAACTGGGGCGGCACCAACCTCTTCGTCAGCATCGCCGCCTTTGTCTTCTTCACAAGCTTCGTGGTGTTCCTCTGGAACGTCATCTCCAGCTATCGCCACGGCCGTCCGGCCGGGGACGATCCATGGGAGGCCGACTCCCTGGAATGGGCGACCAGCTCGCCGCCGCCGCCCTACAACTTCGCCCATATCCCCGTGGTCACGGCACGGCAGCCACTCTGGGCCGAGCGCCGCGCGCTGCCCGTGGCGATCGGGTTGCGGACGGATATGCGCCAGCTCGTCGTGACCTCCGTCACCGAGGCGAAGCCGGAGCTGCGTGAAAGCTCACCCGACCCCTCGATCTGGCCTCTCCTCTCCGCCATCGCGGTGACAGGCCTTTTCATCGGTTCGATCTTCACCCCATGGGCAGTCGTCTATGGCTCCATTCCGCTGACCATCGCGCTGACGGCCTGGTTCTGGCCGAAGGGCGACATGGAGGACGAGGCATGAGGTCCGTGCGCCCCGTCAAGGATCTCTCCGACCTGCCCACCTACGGCTATGGGCCCAAAAGCCCGGTCTGGTGGGGCACGCTGGGCTTCGTGGCGATCGAGGGCGCGGGCTTTGTCCTCGCTATCGCCAGCTACCTCTATCTGGCCTTTGCAAACCGGGTCTGGCCGCTGGGGGCACCGCCGCCGGATCTGGGGCCAGGCACGCTGGTGCTCCTGGTGCTGCTCGCCAGCCTCTTGCCAAACTGGTGGTTGGACCGTGCCGCGCACCAGGAGAACCTGCACAAGGTCCGGTGGGGTCTGGTGGCAATGACGCTGTTGGGCCTGGCGCCGCTGATCATCCGTATCTGGGAGTTCCCGGCACTCAACATCCTCTGGGACACAAACGCCTACGGATCCATCAACTGGCTGCTGCTTGGGTTGCACACCGTGCATCTGCTGACGGATTGGGGCGATACGCTGGTGCTGACGGTGCTGATGTTCACCCGCCACGGCTATGGCAAGCGCTTCAGCGATGTGAGCGACAACTGCTTCTACTGGTACTTCGTCGTCGCCTCCTGGGTCGTGCTCTACCTGTTCATCTATTTCGTGCCGAGGATGTAACGGCCATGGCGACCACCGCGCATCGCCGCTACAGCTGGGCGGGGCTCGCGGCGGGGCCAGGGGCCTGGGCCATCGGCACGCAGGTGAAATACAGCTATGCCTCGCTTGCCTGTAACAGCCATGCCTGGATCGTCACGCTCGGCATCACCCTGGTCTCCCTCATTCCGGCCGTGTTGGGCGCTTTCCTCTCATGGCGTGCCTGGCAGGCCTTCCGCCATGCGGAGAGACAAGTACCGCCGGATGACAAGGACGCACGGGAATTCCTGGCAGCGGTCAGCATCATGGTCGCGCTTCTCTTTGCGGTGGCCATCCTCATGCAAGGCGCAGCGGGCCTCGTCTTTCATGGATGCGAGCTATGAGAGCGCTCCTCCTTCTCGCCTTGCTCACAGCCGGTCCCGCCCTTGCCCATGAGGGGCATCAGCACGCGCAAGGCGATTTCTCCATCGAGCTTGATCCGGTGGTGGTCGCGCCACTGCTGCTATCTGCACTGTTCTACGTCCGGGGTGTCACCTGCCTCTGGCGTCGCGCGGGCCTTGGCCGCGGCGTCGCGTTCTGGCAAGTCGCCTGCTTCGCACTCGGCTGGCTCGTGCTGGCCTTGGCGCTCGTCTCGCCGCTGCACGATATGGGGCGCACCAATTTCACCGCGCATATGGTCGAGCACGAACTGCTGATGGTTGTGGCTGCCCCGCTGATGGTCGTCGCACGCCCCATCGGTGCCTGGCTCTGGGCGCTCCCGCCGGCAACGCGCCGGGCGATTGGCCTGATGACGCGGCGGCCCGGCTTCGCAGGGTTCTGGCGGGTGCTGACAGACCCGCTGATGGCATCGGGGCTTCATGCCGTCGCCCTATGGTTCTGGCATGTGCCGCGCTTCTTCGAGGCAACGCTGGAGAGCGGGCTGATGCACCGGTCGCAGCATGTGAGCTTCCTCGGCACCGCGCTGCTCTTCTGGTGGGTAATGCTTGAGGGCAAGGGCCGGGTCGGCGCGATGGGCGCGGCCGCCCTGCACCTCTTCGCAACATCCATCCATGCCAGCCTGCTCGGCTCACTCTTCGTCTTCTCCTCGCGGCTTTGGTACCCCGCCCAGACGCAAGGCGCTCCGGCCCTTGGGCTCTCACCGCTGGAGGATCAGCAGCTTGGCGGCCTGGTCATGTGGGTTGTCGCCTGCTTCATCTATGTGGTGGCGGGGCTCTGGCTGCTCGGCCGCTGGATCCAGTTGAGCGCTACTCACCGCGAGGAGAAGGGTCATGCCCTCCAAGCGCGCTAAGGGCATTATCCTCACGGTGGTGATCCTCCTCCTGCTCTCCGCTTCGGCAGGCGCCTATCTGGTCATCTCGTCTCAACAGGAGGCGCAAGCGCGCGCCGCGGCCCTGACCGGCGGCGATCCGTCACGAGGACAAAGTCTGGCCCTGCAATTCGGCTGCGGCAGTTGCCACATCATTCCTGGAGTGCGGGGAGCGGATCGGCGGGTCGGCCCTTCGCTCGACGGCATCGCCGGGCAGGTCTATCTCGCGGGAGTTCTGACCAATACAGCCGAGAACATGGTCCGATGGATCGAGGATCCGCAGGCCGTGGACCCGAAGACAGCCATGCCCCGCACCGGCGCCGCCGGCCAGGATGCGCGTGATATCGCAGCCTATCTTTACACACTGCGCTGATTGCGCGGGTCACCAACATCCTGAACCGTTGATGGATCGGTGCCGATCCATCCTGACCATCAGCCGCAGAACCCGCCTGGGCGCGTCCTGCTGTCAGCCTGATAGCCATTTCTGCGTTCCGGGAGAGGCGGTCAGCCAACCAGGACCGAAACATGGGCACGCGCCCGCTTGTCTCGGGCGAGGGCCTCAAGCAAGGCAAGCAGTTCCTGTTCCTCGGGCGATGCCGGGCAATCGAATGAGGGCACCGTGATTGCCGCCAACACATTCACCGCCGCGAGCAGCACGTCATGCCGCTGCATATCGCCCATCAAGTCAGGATCGGGCAACTGCGCTCCTCCATCCAGAGGACCGCTGTAAAGCGGGGCCAGGGCAGCCAGAACCGCATCAGCGGTTCGAAGCCACCTTTCCTTTCGGCTTTCGCTTGCGCGGGCCCATGGCACATCCGCCTCGTTCTCCGGGAACGCAACGGCGCGGATCAGCTTAGCCAGATGTACACGGTCCATAGGCGCCCTCCAGATCGGCCCTATGTGCCAGAGCCGGAAACCGAAGAGCAGGCCTGCGGCGAACGTTCCGCATCACCAACCTCCACTTGCCCAGGCACATGCACGCAGGAGTTGCGCCAGCCGACAAAACTAACCTAAGTTAGTTCGTGCGCCGGACTTGCGCCATTTCCGATCCGAGTGCCCCCGCCCGCCCCTCCGGGCGGGGGATCGGCAGGGCCACCCGGAGGCCCCATGCCCGATGTCATTCCAGCTCCGGCATCCGCCAGCTTCCGAAACGCCACCGGTCAGCAAGCACCCGAAATTTTGAACATATTGTCATCACCGAGAATGAGGCACATGCCCGCGAACTGGCGGCCGCAAGGTTCAGGCCGCCGCTTC
>DATCMG010000358.1:0-2901 GCA_036563555.1 Roseomonas sp.
TGATCCAGGCAATTCCGTCCGCGATCCCGAGTTGCACCACGTCGCTCATGGCTCGGCCTCCACCGGCGCGAAGACCGGCCGCCGCTCACCCCCGGGCAAGGTGGCGAAGCGCAGCGCCACGGGCAGGCCAACCCGGACGGCCTCCGGCGGTGTATCCACGATCCAGGCCATCAATTGCGGCCCCTCCGCCAACCGGACCAGCCCGACCGTGTAGGGCACCGCATCCGCAAATTCCGGTGACGGCGCCCGGTGCACGACCGAGAAGCTCGTCACCTCGCCGCGCCCGCTCGCTCCACGCCAGTCGAAGCGGTCTCCGCCACAGCGCGGGCAGCGCGGGCGGGGGTAGAGATGCGCGGTCCCGCAGGTCTCACAGACCGGCAGCGTCAGGCGATCCTGCGCATAGCCGTCAAGCAGTGGCGCAACCGGCATGTCCATCGCTCAGCCCCTCCCCAGGATCAACGAGCAATGCAGCCCGATGATCCCGCCATTGCCATGCGCGAGTGCCAGCTCCGCCCCCGGCACCTGCCGCTTCCCGGCCTGTCCGCGAAGCTGCCGTACCGCCTCGACGACGTGGAACATGCCACCAGCCAGCCCCGGATGGCCCGCGGAAAGCAGACCGCCATGCGTCGTGACCGGAAAGGCCCCACCCGGCCCGATCCGCCCGCCCGAGACAAAGGCGCCGCCCTCCCCTTTGGCACAGAAGCCGAGATCCTCCAGTTCGATGATCACGGTGATGGTGAAGCAGTCGTAGAGTTCGGCGATGTGGATATCGCCCGGGCGGACACCGGCCTGCCGAAAGGCCTCGCGTCCGGAATCCACGGCGCCGGTAACAGCCGGCGCGCCATAATCGCCGATATAGGTGTGGCTGAACCCATGCCCGCCACCGAGTGGCCGGACCAGCGGCTGCCGCAGGTCCCGCGCGCGCTCGGCGCTGGTGACCACGAAGGCCGCAGCCCCGTCCGACACCAGCGCGCAGTCCAATACGTGCAGTGGCGAGGTCACCATCGGCGAGGCGAGCACGTCCGCGACCGTGATCGGCTCGCGCTTCTGGGCATTCCCGTTCATCCCGGCCCAGCCGCGCATTGCCACCGCCACCTCGGCCAGTTGCTCCGGCGTCGTGCCGTATTCGGCCATGTGCCGTTGCGCGACGAGCGCGTAGAGGGTGGGCACCAGCGGCCCATAGGGCGCCTCCAGGTCCGGCTGTGCCCAGCCGGCGCCCGCCAGCGCCTTCACCGTCGCCCCACGCCCGCGATGCGAGAGCGAGGGCTGTCCGGCGACGCAGAGCACCGTGCTCGCCTGGCCCGTGGCGATCGCCATGGCCGCATGCAGCACCATGGAGCAGCCAGAGGCCCCAGCGACATCGAGCGTCGCGATATAGCGCGGCCGGATGCCCAGCCCCTCGGCCACCACGCCGCAGGGCATGGCCCAGCTTTCCGTCCGCAGAGGCGTCGTCAGCAGCCCGTCCACATTGGTGAAGCCCAGGCCGGCATCCGCCAGCGCCGCCTCCGCCGCCTCCCGCTGCAGGGCGAGCGCCGGCATGTCGGGCACGCGGCCCAGCCGGCTCTCGCCGATCCCCGCGATGGCCGCGCTACGGAGCAGCTCGGCCCCGGTCATCGCAGCAGGTCCCGTGCGATCAGCATGCGCTGGATCTCGGAGGCGCCCTCCCCCACGCGGTAGTGGCGGATGTCACGGTAGAATCGCTCCACCGGGAAGCCGCGCACCAGGCCCATGCCGCCATGCACCTGCACCGAGCGGTCCGCCACGCGCCCCACCATCTCGGAGCAGAAGACCTTGCACATGCTGGCATGGGTCGCGATCGGATCGCCCGCCACCACGCGGCGTAGCGTGTCGTAGAGGAAGGCGCGCGCGACCTCGATCTCCGTCGCACTATCGGCCAGCATCCATTGGATGGCCTGCCGTTCCGCCAGCGGCTTGCCGAAGGTGTTGCGCTGCTTCGCATGCTCCACCGCCATGGCGAGCAGCCGGTCCGCCGCACCGATGCAGGCCGCGGAAACGCCGAGCCGCCCATTGGCCAGCGACCCCATGGCGATGCCGAAGCCGTCCCCCGGCCCACCGAGCAGCGCGTCGTCCGGCACCACGCAATCGGTGAAGGTCAGCTCGCCAAGCTTGATGGCTTCCGAGCCGATGGTGGTGTCCACCCGCGTGACTTCGAAGCCCGGCGTGCCGCGCTCCACCAGAAAGGCGCCGATGCCGCCCCGCGCGCGCTTCTCCGGATCCGTCACCGCCATGACCATGACCACATCGGCCGCATGTCCGCCGCTGATCCAGTGCTTGCGCCCGTTGATCTTCCAGCCGCCCGGCACGCGCTCTGCCCGGGTCCGCATGGCCGCGGCGTCCGATCCGGCATCCGGCTCCGTCAGCCCAAAGGCGGCGCGCAGGGTGCCGTCCGTCAGGCCCTTCAGCCAGCGGTCTTTTTGCGCCGGCGTACCGTGGCGGAGAATGCCGAGCGGCGTCAGCCCACTCGTCGCATCCATCAACAACGTGAAGACGCGGTGGGATCGCGCGACCTCCTCCATGATGATGCAGTAGGTCAGCAGGTCCACGCCGCCACCGCCGGCCTCGGCTGGCATCAGCAGGCCGAGCCAGCCCTGCTCCCGCAGCAGTCGCCAGGCCTCGTCGGGCACGGTGCCGGTCCGGTCGATCTCCTCCGCAAGCGGGTCCAACCGCGCCTCGACGAAGCGGCGCACCTCGCCACGCAGCTCCGCGAGTTCCTCCGAGGGTTCAACGCGCATACACGGCATCTCCCATTCGCGGCCGGGCGGCATGGTCCGCCGCCCGGATCACCGCCTCGCGCAGGGTTGCATTGAGCCACGCCTTGTTCGCGGCGTAGGCGGCCGGATCGAAGGCACCGAGCCGGGACGCGCGCTCCTCCGCCGCTTC
>DATCMG010000363.1:0-4358 GCA_036563555.1 Roseomonas sp.
AGGAGGTTTGAGAGGTTCGACACTGCGGCGTCTCGCTGGTCCAGCAACTCGACCGCGCTTCGGCCCGCGGCAACTTCGTTCCGGACCAGCCTGTCGAGGCGGGCGATGTCCTGCAGCAGCCCATTGGCACTGTTCACGTCGTCGCGCAGCCCGTCCTGCACACCCTGTCGCGCTTGGCTCATGGCGGAGCCGACCGTGTTCATCCGCTCCGCGAGCGACCGAGCGGCCTCGAGCGCTGCGGTCTGCTTGCCGGCATCCGCCGGGTTGTCGGACAGACTCGTGAAGCTGTCGCGCAGTGCCCCCATGAGGCCGCCGATGCTGGCGCCGTCGGACGGGTCGCCCTGCAGCTGGGACAGCCGCGCCAGGGTGCCGCTGCGGAGTGCTGCGGCCGCCTCCTCCCCCGTCGCTCGGCGCGCCTCCGCCCGCATCGCCGGGTCGACGTCGCGCTGTGGGTCGAGCGCGCGCACGCCACCGGTGTCGATTGACAGACCGGCCACCTGCTTGCGCGTGTAGCCCGCCGTTCCCGCGTTGGAGACGTTATGCGACGAAGCCGCGAGCTGTCGCGACGCGAGCCGAAGCCCGCTGCCGGCGGTCAGGAGCGCGGTGTCGAGGCTCATGGCGACATAACCCGCGCGAATTGTTAACGCATCGTTGCCAGCTGCCGCTTTCGTCCGCGACGCCCTTCCGGCGGTGCTGCGCCTGCCTGAGTGGCGCCCGCTCATGCCCTCCTCAGCCGGTCGCGGGGCGGACCACCTGCGCCGCACCCGTGACCCCGAAGACGCTAGCCCGGTCCCGTCCTGCCTGGCGGCCCGGGACGGTGTAAGACGCTCTGCTGGCCCGCGGCTGCGTTCAGTTGGTGGGCTCGGCTCAAGCCATCAGCGATAGTCCTGAGCTGGAGGCCGTGATGAGGTAGCGCTGGATCAGCTTCTCGCGCTTCTTCGGGTCAGCGAAATGATCGACGTCGAACCGCGCCGAGAGGCTGCGGGCCTGGGCCTCGATAGACTGAAGCGCCAGCTCATCCGGCAGGCTGGCGACGGTGGTGGCGACGCGTCGCATCACCTTGTCGCCGAGAACGGTGTAGATGTTGGGCTTGCTGTCGGGCAGGGCCTGGATGGACAGCGCGTCGGCCACGATCTGGCTCTTCTCGGAGATGGCCGAAAGCCGCCTGTACTCGACGAGCCCGTCAGATATGACCTGCCGGAAGGTGGGGTCCTTGAGCTTCTTCAGGCCTGAGGCGGCGAAGTCTAGCTGGGTGGCGGCTGAGGACCAGCGCTGGTCCGGCAGCTGCTTGGCCAGGCTGTCCGCCTTCGACGGGTCAGAGGTCAGGGCCTTGATGGCAAGGCCGGCGTTGTCCACCTGGTCGGCGAGGCCGAGCCCCTGCATCAAGACGCGCCGGGTCGCGGGGTTCTTCAGGAGGTCCTCGGGCGCCTTGGCTTTGTCGATCGCCTTGAACAGGGATGCGAGCTCCCGCTTGACCATCGGGTCTGCGCGCAGACGCTCGGTATCCTTATCAGCGTTCTTCAGTGACTGATTATAGAAGGTCACCGCCTCGGCGGAGGACATGGCCGTGGTCGTGGCCGCCGATCCGCCGAACAGGGTCAACAGATACGGGTTGGTGACCACGCTTCCCTGCCCTACGGGTCGCTGGTTAGCGCCAACACCGCGTCGTCATGGGCGAAGAGCCGGCGGAGGCCGCGCATCGCCTCCCAGCAGTCGCCGCGCTCGAGCGCTGCGATTGCCGAGACGAGGATCGCACGTGCGGTGTCGGAGGTTGTGGCGGCGGAATACTCATCAGTCAGTTCGCGGGCTGCCACGATGTAGGCTGGCCGCTCAGCGTCCTCGGCGACATAGGCAGCCTGGATGGCGAAGTAGATACGCCGTGCTGGGGTGCGCGCATCCTCCTGCGACATGATCTGCTTGCCGAAGAGGAAGCGCGCATGGTTGCCCAACATCACGCTGGTCCGGGTCTTGAACTGAAGCGCCGCGCCGTTGACCAGCATGCGGTCACCCGCGCGCAAGTCCAGCACCAGCCTGCCCTGCGACGGAGTAGGATTCTCAGTGTTCTGCCTCATGCTGCCGCCGCTTCTGTGGGAGTGCTGCTCGTAACCGGACGGGTGCGCAGGCCGCCCGCAAAATTGTCGCAGATCTCGGCCAGGAAGGAGAAGTCCGTCTTCTCACCGTCGATGTCGGCGAGCGCCACCCGCGCTACGGAGGCGATGTTCTCACGGATCTCCACCGGTAGCGGGCAGGAGGGATGGAGCACCAGGACTTCCAGAGCGTTGAAGAGCCGGCGCGCATCGGCGCGAGCGCGGGTCCTGTCCATGTCGGAGCCGCTGCGTAGGGCGGCGCGAAGGCGGCCGGACAGGGTCGTGTAGACCTCCGCTTCTTGTTCGCGCAGGGAGCGGGTGGCCTGGACCGCGCCATAGGCGCGCAAGGCCTCGGAAGGGAATTGGTGCACGATGCCAGCCTCTCGTTTTGACGGCAAAGGGCCGTTTGGCCCCGTATCGGCGGTAGGGCCGGGGGCTGTTGCCAGTCCCCGGCCGGTTCAGGCGATGATCACCGCCTCGAATGACTCAGCGGAAGAGGCTCAGCAGCGAGGACGGCGCCTGGTTCGCCGTGCTGAGCGAGGTGGTGCCGAGCTGCTGACGGATGGTCAGTGACTGCATGCGCGCGGATTCCTTGGCGAGGTCCGCATCGATCAGCGCACCGAGGCCGGTCTCCAGAGCTTCCATCTTGCTCTTGTTGTAGGAGACCTGGTTGCTGATCGCCTTGCTGTCGTTACCGTATTGGTTCAGCGCGTTGTTCACCTGTTTTTCGACGTAAGCGAACCCGCCGGCTGTATCCTGCTCAAGCGCGGCCTTCCACAGCAGGGCATTCGCTGCATCGTCCGCGCCAGTGCTAATGTCAGCGACCTCATCCAGATCGAAAGACCCGAGTTCCTGCCCTGTCAGCGCATAGGTTGCTAACTTCTCGCTACGCACCACGTTGAAGTCTGTGCCTATGGCCGCCGTCGCTCCGTCCGCGGCACCCGAAGTTCCCAGCAGAGACGCGCCGTTGTAGGTCGAGTCGTTGACGAACGCGCCAACCTGCTGGCGCAGCTGAGCGTACTGGCTCTCGTAGTTGGTGCGCTCATCACCGGTAATCTTGTCATCGGCCAGCTTCGTCATTACCGACTTTACGTTGGCGAGGGTCTCGGAGATGCTCTTGAGGCCCGTCAACGTGGTGTCGAGCAGGCCAGTGGCGCCGCCGAGCTGCTCATTCGCACTGGTCAGGCCGGCCACGTCGCCGCGAACCTTCTGGGCCACGGCGAAGGCCGCGCCGTCATCCTTGGAGTCCGCTACGCGATAGCCGGTGGAGATGCGCTTCTGGGTGACGTCCATCATGTCGTTGGTCTTGTTCAACGACTGCAGAGCCACCATCGCGCCAGCGTTGGTGATGACCGAATTGAGGGCCATAATAGGGATCCTTTTTACCGTACATCGCCGGCTTTTCCGACGATGCGGCCGGCCCCCTGGTTCTGTGGCGGGGCGGCCTAGCCAAAGGACGGTCGCCGCGCGGATCCTCCGCCGCACCATCCTTCTCCGCCCTCTCCTTGGGCGGCGTGGGGAGAGGCTGGAGGCGCTTTACTAACCAGATGTTTACGGGTTCGGCCTTTTTTACCGTCCCCCGCAGGGGGGGGCGCAGACTCCGCGGCGTTGCCCTTCGGGGGCAAAGAAACGGGAGAGGTTAACAGACTGGTCGGAATTAGGTCGTCTTCTGGCCCTCGAGGGTAGCAGACGGAAGCACTGGCGTGGACGACCTCATCTCGGAATTCCTGGCCGAAACCAACGAGGCGTTGGCCGAGCTGGACACGGCGCTCGTCGATCTCGAGCGCGCCTCAGAGGATGCTGAGATCCTGGCGCGGATCTTCCGCCTGGTGCACACGGTGAAAGGCACCTGCGGCTTCCTCGGGCTCTCGAGGCTGGAGACGGTGGCCCATGCCGCCGAATCCCTGCTCGGCCTCTACCGTGACGGCGAGCGCTCCGTCACGCCGGAGGGTGTCACCGCCGTGCTGGGCGCGCTCGACACGATTCGGCTGATCATAGCTGGCATCGCCGAGACGGGCGAGGAGCCGAAGGGGGATGACGCGGCGCTACTGGCGCGGCTGGAGGCACTGGTGCAAGGCCATCATGGGACAGCCGGGCTGACGGCCCCCGCGGCCCCGGACGCCGAGCTGCCCCTGCCCGCGGAGGAGCCGCCAGCGGTCGCGGCGGCTCCTGCCTCGGCCGCCCCCGCAGTGCATGAGCAGCCGGCACCCGCGCAGGCCGCCGCTCAGGTCGCCCCCAGCGCGGCCGATGCGAACCTGCCGGTGCAGGCCA
>DATCMG010000371.1:0-2204 GCA_036563555.1 Roseomonas sp.
GGATGAAGATCGAGCAGGATCGCGGCATTTCCGTCGCGACCTCGGTCATGACCTTTGAGCGGGACGGGGTGGTGTTCAACCTGCTCGATACGCCGGGCCACGAGGACTTCTCGGAGGACACCTACCGGACGCTGACCGCCGTGGACGCCGCCGTGATGGTGATCGACGCGGCCAAGGGCATCGAGGCGCAGACCCGGAAGCTGTTCGAGGTATGCCGCCTGCGCGACATCCCGATCATCACCTTCATCAACAAGATGGACCGCGAGAGCCGGGACGTCTTCGAGCTGCTGGATGAGATCGAAAAGACCCTGGCTTTGGACGTGACGCCGGCCGCCTGGCCGGTGGGGTCGGGGCGCGGGTTCCTGGGCACCTACGACATGCTGGAGCCGGCGCTGCATCTGCTGACCGAGGGCTCCGGGCCGGTGAAGCTGACGGGACTGGACGACCCGAAGATCGACGAGCTGGTTCCAGCTGCCGAGGCCGAGGCCCTTCGCGAAGGGGCGGAGCTGGCGAGCGCCTTCCCGGCCTTCGACCTGGAGCGCTTCCGTGAGGGGACGATGACGCCGGTCTATTTCGGCTCGGCGCTTCGCGATTTCGGCATCGGGCACCTGCTGGAGGGACTGGCCCGCTTCGCGCCGCATCCAGGCGCGCGCCCGGCCGATACGAGGCGGGTGCAGCCCGAGGAGCCGGCGCTGACAGGCTTCGTCTTCAAGATCCAGGCGAACATGGACCCCAACCACCGGGACCGTGTCGCCTTCCTCCGCATCTGCTCCGGCCGGCTGGAGAAGGGGATGCGCCTGCGCCAGACCCGCACGGGCAAGCAGGTGCCGGTGAATGCGCCGTTGTTTTTCTTCGCCCAGGACCGGCAGGTGGCGCAGGAGGCCTGGCCCGGCGATGTGGTGGGCATCGCCAATCACGGCATCCTGCGGATCGGCGACACGCTGACCGAGGGCGAGGTGCTGAACTTCCGCGGCGTCCCGTCCTTCGCGCCCGAGATCCTGCGCCGCGTGATGATTGAGGACGCGATGGTGGGCAAGAAGCTCCGCACCGCGCTGGAGCAGTTGGCGGAGGAGGGTGTGGTGCAGCTTTTCCGCCCGCTGGACGGCACGCCGCCGGTGGTGGGGGTGGTCGGCGCGCTGCAGCTTGATGTGCTGGCGGAGCGGCTGAAGGCGGAATACGGCGTGCCGAGCCGCTATGAGAGCACGCCGTGGGGCATGATGCGCTGGGTCGTCTCGGAGGATAAGGCGGCCATGGAGAAGTTCCGGCAATCCGCGCCGCATGACACGGCGGAAGACCATGACGGGGCGCTGGTGGCCTTCTTCACCAGCGACTGGCGCCGCAACCGTGCGGAGGAGGAGTGGCCGATGCTGCGCTTCCTGAAGCTGCGCGAGCAGCACGAGGCGGCGTGAACACGCCGTCCTCACGAGGCGGCGTGAACACGGCGTCCTCACGAGGCAGCGTGAAGCTCTTTCTCGACCTGGATGGTGTCCTGGCGGATTTCGACCGGGGCGTCATGACGGTGACCGGCAGGCGGCCGGAGGATCTGCCGCTGAAGAAGATGTGGGGGGCGCTGTCCAAGGCGCCCGCCTTCTTCGACACGCTGGACTTCATGCATGACGCCGAGGCGCTGTGGCGCTTCTGCGAGCCGCACCACCCGACCATCCTGACCGGCCTGCCGCTGGGCAGTTGGGCGCCGGAGCAGAAGAAGCGCTGGGTGGCGCGTATGCTGGGCGCCCATGTGCCGGTGATCACCTGCATGAGCCGGGAGAAGCCGCGCTGGTCCGGGCCGGGGCATGTGCTGGTGGACGACCGCGCCTCGGCCCGCGAGGGCTGGGAGGCGAAGGGCGGCATCTTCATCCACCATGTCTCGGCGGAGCGCTCCGTCGCGGCGCTGCGGAAGCTCGGCTTCACCGGCCATGGACCCGGCGCCGCGGGCTGAGCCCCGCTAACCCTGTGACCCGAAGACGGAAGGCTCCAGGCGGATGGGGCGAGGCTTTTCCAGCGCCGTCCAGCCCTGCACTGCGATGACGTCGTTGCTCTCCACCGGCTTCCGCCCTTTTCCGAGCGACCAGGTGATGTGGTAGGTCGATCCGCCCGGCCGGTCCGTCGTAAGCGCAGCTTCCGGGCCCTTCAGTTGGCTGATGGCGGTTCGGCTGGTTTTTCGGGTGCCCAGTGCCAGGGCATGAGTTCGTCGATGCGGCTCT
>DATCMG010000373.1:0-8042 GCA_036563555.1 Roseomonas sp.
CGGCCGGCCTTAAAGCCGATCCTCGGCCGCCAGCCGCTTCACCAGCCGCGCGCCCAGCCACTTCCCGATCCATCCGGCCAGCGGGGCCGCCGGGATCACCAGCACCCAGCCGGCATGCGCCCCCTGGGTCACCATGCCCAGCCCGATCCCGAGCATCAGCCCGCCGACCATGCTTCCCACCGTCCCGGCCGTCAGCCCGAGGATGAGGATCTCTTCGCGCAGTCCCATGCCGCGCCGGTTACGGGCCCGCGCCTGCTTTGACAAGCGCGGTTTGACAAGCGCCGCCACATCCCCTATCCGCGCGCCTCTTCCCGGGAACGTGGACGTGCCCAGGGGCAACAGCCCCGCCAGTGGCGCGCGCCCGCCCCCAGCCAGCCGGCCGGGGGACTACCGGGACAACACACGGGCCACAGCCACACCACGAATGTGGGGGCGACAGTCCGGACAGACGCGAAAGGACCCGCCGCATGACCAAGCGCGCGGAAAGCAAGTACAAGATCAACCGCCGCCTCGGCGTGAATCTGTGGGGCCGTGCCAAGTCCCCGATCGCCAAGCGCGAGTATGGCCCCGGCCAGCACGGCCAGCGCCGCAAGAACAAGCCGACCGACTTCGGCATCCAGCTGATGGCCAAGCAGAAGCTCAAGGGCTACTACGGCAACATCGGCGAGAAGCAGTTCCGCAAGTACTACGACGAGGCCGTGCGCCGTAAGGGCGACACCTCCGAGAACCTGATCGAGCTGCTCGAGCGCCGGCTGGACAGCGTGATCTACCGCATGAAGTTCGCGGTGACCCCCTTCGCCGCCCGCCAGTTCGTCAACCACGGCCACATCACCGTGAACGGCAAGCGCGTGAACATCCCCTCCTACCTCGTCCGCGACAACGACGTGATCGAGGTGAAGGAGAAGTCGAAGGGCCTGACCGCCGTGCTCGACGCCGCCCAGTCCGGCGAGCGCGACGTGCCGGAATACATCCAGGTGGACCACCGCCAGATGAAGGGCGCCTTCGTGCGCGCCCCGAAGCTGTCGGACGTGCCCTACCCCGTGCAGATGGAACCGAACCTCGTCGTCGAGTTCTACTCGCGCTAAGTCGCCGAGTTCTACTCGCGGTAAACCGCCGCACATCGCAGGCGTTGCCCGGACGGCCGGAGGGGACCACCCTCCGGCCGTTCCTGTTTTCCGGGGGATCGCTAAACGTGCCGCAGGACCAGCTCCGCCGCCTCCTCTGCCTCATCCTGCCCTGGGTGCAGATCTTCACCGCCTTCTTGCCGGCCCTCGGCTTCGGCACCTCCATGGCCGCCGTCTCGGCCGCCAGCCGCACTCCCGTCGTGCCCGCCGGCTACGCCTTCTCCATCTGGAGCATCATCTTCCTGCTCGCGGCCGCTTACGGCATCTGGCAGTTCCTGCCCGCCAGTCACGGCAGCACCCTGGCGCGCCGCACCGGCTGGCCCCTGGCGGGCAGCTTCGCCGCCAATACCCTTTGGCAGGTCACCTCCCAGCTCACCGGCTCCGTCGGCTTCGGCCTGCTCGTCATCATCCTTGTCAGCCTCGCCTGTGCCCTCACGGCGCTTTTCATCGCCCGTGGCACACCGGAGCCCGGCATCGGCCCGCGCTGGATCGTCACCCCGCTCACCGGCCTGCTGGCGGGCTGGTTGACGGCCGCCAGCTTCGTGAACCTCTCCAGCGCTGCCCGCCAGGCCGGCATGCTGCCGGAGCAGGGGCTCGGCGGAACCCTCGCCGCCGTGGTCATCCTCTTCGCCGCCGGCGGCGCCGCGGCCGCCATCACCTGGCTGCTCCGCCGAGACGCCCTGTGGTTCGCCGTGGCCGTCGCCTGGGCCTTCGTGGGGGTTGTCGCGGCCAATCTTGGCGTGAACCAGGTGAACATCCCGGCGGCCCTGACCGCCGCCGTGATGCTGGCCCTCGTGATCGCCGTCACCTGGCAGCGCCGCCGCCCCGGCCCCCTCCCGGCCTGAGCGCCCGCCGGACCGACCCGATTTTGGGCAGCGCCAGCCCTGATGCCTCCCGCTTGCGCGCCGGACCGTCCCCGGGGCCTCCATCGGCCTGATGCACTCTGTTGACTTGCCCTGGCGCCACTTCGCACGCTCGCCCGCGCGAATCAGGGAAGGCATAAAAAATGATAAGACGCGGAATCCTGGCCACCGTCGCGGCGGTGGCAACCCTCCTCACGGCCGCGGCGCCCGCGCGCGCCGGGGCCACGCTGGACGGGATCCGCTCCCGCGGCCAGCTCGTCTGCGGCATCCATAACGGCATCGCCGGCTTCGCAACGCCTGATGCGCGTGGCGTCTGGCAGGGCTTCGACGTCGATTTCTGCCGCGGCCTGGCCGTCGCGCTCTTTAACGACCCGAACAAGGTCCGCTTCTCCCCGCTCAGCTCCTCCACGCGCTTCACCGCGCTTGGCTCGGGCGAGATCGACGTGCTCTTCCGCACGAGCACCGAGACGATGCTGCGCGACGTGACGCTCGGCCTGCGCGCCATCACCCCGTATTTCTACGACGGCCACGGCTTCATGGTCCGCGCCGACGGCAATATCTCCAAGGCGTCGGAACTGGGCGGCGCCACGATCTGCCTCATCCAGGGCACGACGAATGAGCTGGTGACGGCCGACTACTTCCGCACCCAGAACCTGCCCTTCAGCCCCGTCCTGTTCGAGCGCACGGATCAGGCCGCAGCCGCCCTGCAGGCCGGCCGCTGCGACAGCTTCGGCACCGACGCCTCGCAGCTCGCCGCCATCCGCTCGGCGATGCCCAACCCGAATGACTGGACCATCCTGACCGAGCGCTTCTCCAAGGAGCCCTACGGCCCCTATGTCCGCCGCGGCGACGACGAGTGGTACGACATCGTCCGCTGGTACGTGAACGCGGTGATCCAGGCCGAGGAGAGCGGTGTCACCTCGAAGAATGTCGACGAGGTCCGCCGCACCACCACCAACCCTGACACGCGCCGCCTGCTCGGCGTGACGCCGGAACTGGGCCAGGCGCTGAAGCTGGACCCGCTCTGGGTCGTGAATATCGTGAAGGCCATCGGCAATTACGGCGAGATGTATGAGCGCAGCATGGGCACCAAGACGCCCGTCGGCCTCGCCCGCGGCCCGAACGAGCTGTGGACCCGCGGCGGTCTGCTCTACGCGCTGCCGATGCGCTGACCGCCCCGCGCCGCGGACCTCCCGGGAGGTCCGCGGCGCAGCCTCGCCTAACCGCCGCGCCGGAGGCTGGGGAGTACGAGCAGCGCGACCAGCACCAACTGCCCCACTGCCAGCAATTGGGGCAACAGCCAGCTTCCCGTGGCCGTCACCAGCGCCGCGAAGATGGCCGGCGGTACGAGGTAGCCGAGGAAGCAAAGAGTGGTGGAGCCGGAGGTCGCCTCGGCGATCTTTCCAGGGGGCGAGAGCCGCGCCACCTCCGCCTGGTAAATCCCGTTCCAGCTCGCGACCAGCGACCCCGCAAGCAGGCCCAACAGCAGAGTCCAGCCGAAGCCGAGCGGCGGCAGGAGCACGAAGACCGTGACCACCGCCGCGCCGCCCAGCCCCTGGCCGATCAGGTTCATCGCTGCGTTGCCCGTGCGGTCGGCCATCCAGCCCAGCACCACGCGCGCGAACACCCCGCCTGCCTGCATGGCCGCGAAGACCGCGCCGGCCTGGATGAGGCTCAGCCCCCGCGTCTCGGTCAGCCAGGTGACGGCGAAGGCGAAGAAGCAGCCCTGCACCGTGGCGAGGGAACAGGCGAGCCAGGTCAGCGGCGGCAGCAGCGGATGCAGCCGCAGCGCCGCGAAGGGGCCGACGAGGTTGCGGCGCCCGAGGAGGGCGCGGGGATGAATGGGGCGGTCCGGCTCCCGCTCCACATCGAGCGAGCGGCGGCTGGGCTGGATGACAGCTGCGGAGGCGAGGGCGATGGCGACGGCCAGCGCCAGGGCGGTGGGCCAGCCATGGAGGGAGGCGACCGGGGCGATCAGCAGGCCGGCCAGAACGCCTCCGAGTGGGGCACCGGCCTGCTTGACGGAGAAGATGAGGGAGCGGTGCCGTGGCGGGGCGGTGGCGGCCAGGATGCGACTGCCGGCTGGGGGCGTGGGGCCGTAGCCGACGCCGATCAGGAAGGCGGCGAGGCCGAGGGCCAGTATGCCGCCCAGCCCCGCGATCGCGATTCCCGCGGCCGCGATGAGGGCGCCGGCCTGCAGGGTTCGGACAGGGCCGAGGCGGGCCAGGATGGGCCCGCCGAGGATGAGGAAGGCGAGGGTGCCCAGCGTGCCCAGGGCGGCGAGGTGGCCGGCAGCCTCGGGCGGGAGGCCGGCGCTGCCCGTGAGGAGGGGGGCCAGCACCGGCACGCATTGGTTCAGGAAGGCCGCCACCGTCTGCATCAGCAGGGTGATGGCGAGCGCGACTTTCCATGAGGCGCCCGCGAGGCTCCCCGGCGGCGGAGGGCCGGCCGGGGAGTCTTTCGGACTCACGCGGCGTCAGGCGGCCTGGGTGTGGGGGATGCCGTTCTCGGTCAGGAGGGTGGCCAGCTCACCGGACTGGAACATCTCGGTGACGATGTCGCAGCCACCGACGAACTCGCCCTTCACATAGAGCTGGGGAATGGTCGGCCAGTTGGAGAAGGACTTGATGCCCTCGCGGATTTCCATGTTCTCCAGCACGTTCACGCCCCGGAAGGGGACGCCCATGTGGGAGAGGATCTGCACGACGCGGGCGGAGAAGCCGCATTGGGGGAAGACCGGCGTGCCCTTCATGAACAGGGTGACGGGGCTGGCTTCGATCTCGGACTGGATCTGCTTGAAGACGGGGTTGTCGGACATGGCGGGGGCTCCTGTCACTCGGGGGCGGAGGTTTGGAGGGCGAGGGCGTGGAGCTCGCCGCCCATGCGGCCCTGGAGGGCGGCATAGACGATCTGGTGCTGCTTCACGCGAGGGATGCCGCGGAAGGCGGAGGAGATGACGGTGGCGGCGTAGTGGTCGCCGTCTCCGGCCAAGTCCTCGATCGTGACCTGGGCGTCGGGGAGGGCGGCGCGGATCAGGGCTTCGATCTCGGCGGCGGGCATCGCCATGGGGGCCTCCTAGGCGTCGGCCATGAGGGCGGGGAGGGTGCCCTCATGCGCTGCGCGCAGTTCTTCCAGGGATATGGCGGGGTGGCCGGGCAGCGCCAAGGCCCCGGTGGTGCCGGCGACGCGGGCGATGCGCATGGCGGGGATGCCCGCCTGTTTCGCGGCCGCGAGGAGGGCTGGGGCGTCGGGGGTGGCGCAGAGATAGCGGGCCTGGTCCTCCCCGTACCAGAAGGCGTGGGCGGGGATGCCCGGGGGGGCGGGTTCGAGGGTGAGGCCCTGGTTGGCGGCGAGGGCCATTTCGGCCAGCGCCACCAGGAGGCCGCCATCGGCGCAATCATGGCAGGCGGTGATGGCGCCGGAGAGGATGCGGGCGCGGACGAAATCGCCGTTGCGGCGCTCGGCGGCGAGGTCCACGGGCGGGGGGGCGCCTTCTTCCCGGCCGGCGATTTCGCGGAGCCAGAGGGACTGGCCGAGATGGCCCACCGTTTCGCCGATGAGGACGATTTCCTGGCCGGGGCGGGGGGCGAGGCCGATGGCCTTGGAGGCGTCCTCGATCACGCCAACGCCGCCGATGGCGGGGGTGGGGAGGATGGACTGAGCGTTGGCCACGGCGCCGCGCGTCTCGTTGTAGAGGGAGACGTTGCCTGAGACGACGGGGTAGTCGAGGACGCGGCAGGCTTCGGCCATGCCGCGGATGCAGGCGGCGAACTGGCCCATGATCTCGGGCTTTTCCGGGTTGCCGAAATTCATGTTGTCGGTGATCGCGAGGGGCTTGGCGCCTGTGGCGGTGATGTTGCGCCAGGTTTCGGCGACCGCTTGCGCGCCGCCCTGCTCGGGGTCCGCCGCGCAGTAACGGGGGGTGGTGTCGGTGGTCATCGCGAGCGCCCGGGGGCTGTCTTCCAGCTTCACGATGGCGGCGTCCGCGCCACCGGGGCGGTGGACGGTCTGGCCGCCGACGGTGCTGTCATACTGGTCCCAGATCCAGCGGCGGGAGCAGAGATCGGGGGAGGCGATGAGGGTTTTCAGCGCCGCGCCGAGGCCGACGGGGTCGGGGACCGACGCCGCATCGAGGACCGGCTGCTTCGGGGTTTCGACGGTGGGGCGGCGGTAGAGGGGGGCTTCGGATTCCAGGGGGGCGAGAGGGATGTCGGCTTCGAGGATGCCGTGGTGGCGCAGGGTGATGCGGCCGGTATCGGTGATGTGGCCGATGACGGCGAAGTCCAGCTCCCACTTGTGGAAGATGGCTTCGGCGATGTGTTCCTGGCCGGGCTTGAGGACGATGAGCATGCGCTCCTGGCTTTCGGAGAGCATCATCTCATAGGCGGTCATGCCCTCTTCCCGCTGGGGGACGGCATCCATGTTCAGCTCGATTCCGACGCCGCCCTTGCCCGCCATTTCGACGGAGGAGGAGGTGAGGCCGGCGGCGCCCATGTCCTGGATGGCGACGATGGCGTCGGTGGCCATGAGTTCGAGGCAGGCCTCGATCAGGAGCTTTTCGGCGAAGGGGTCACCGATCTGGACGGTGGGGCGCTTTTCCTCGGCGTCCTCGGAGAATTCGGCGGAGGCCATGGTGGCGCCGTGGATGCCGTCGCGGCCGGTTTTGCTGCCCACGTAAACCACGGGGTTGCCGATGCCGGCGGCGGCGGAGAGGAAGATGCGGTCCTGGCGGGCGATGCCGACGGTCATGGCGTTGACCAGGGGGTTGCCGTTGTAGGCGGGGTGGAAGTTCACCTCTCCGCCGACCGTGGGGACGCCGACGCAGTTGCCGTAGCCGCCGATGCCACGGACGACGCCATCCACGATCTGCTTGGTGCGCGGGTGGTCCACGGCGCCGAAACGGAGGGCGTTGAGGTTGGCGATGGGGCGGGCGCCCATGGTGAAGACATCGCGCAGGATGCCGCCGACGCCGGTGGCGGCGCCCTGGTAGGGCTCGATGAAGGAGGGGTGGTTGTGGCTTTCCATCTTGAAGATGGCGGCGAGGCCATCGCCGATGTCGATCACGCCGGCATTCTCGCCGGGGCCGTGGATGACCCAGGGGGCCTTGGTCGGCAGTTCCTTCAGCCAGACGCGGCTGGATTTGTAGGAACAGTGTTCCGACCACATGACGGAGAAGATGCCGAGTTCCGTCAGGGACGGGTTGCGGCCGAGGATGGCGAGGACGCGGTCGAACTCGTCGCCCTTCAGGCCGAATTCGGCGGCCAGTTGGCGGGCGCGGGGCTCTTCCAGCAGGGCGGCGGGGGTTTCGGCTGCGTTCGGCATGGATGGCTTGTCGGCAGGCAGGCGCGGCTTGTCCAGGGGCCTTTGGGGCATGGGGTTTGGCGCGGGCTGCATGGGTGGGTTCACCGTTGGCGCGGGACGACGCTGCGCGTTGCCCTGGTGGCGCGGGACGACGCTGCGCGTCGCCCTGGAACGGCAGTGCCTTCGGGCGATGACGCTGCGCGTCCCGCGCAGGACGATGCTGCGCATCGCCTAGGGCCAGGACAGGCGGACGGAGCAAGGGATGCGGGCGCGGCCCTCGGCGGCTTTGAAGAGGTGTTTCAGGGCGGAGAAGTATTCGGTTTTGCTGCGCTTTCCCGCTGATGTTGTTGGGATTCCGAGGGGGAGTGGGACGCGGGAGAGGGTTTCGGACAAATCGGGATCGGGGAGGAGCCAGGGCGGGCCGGGGAGGGCGGAGCGGAGGCCGATTCGGCGGATGAGGACGAGGAAGCCGATGCCGAGGATGCGGTGGGCGCGGCGGCAGGCGCGGACGATCAGGTGTTCGATGGTACGGAGGGGGTGTTTGGGGGACGCATCGGCTAGGGCGATGAGAAGGCGTTCCCATAGGCCGGCGCGGGTGAGGCGGCGGTAGTGACGGGCGATGGTTTCGGGGGTGGCGTGAGTGCGCGGGGCCTCGCGCCAGGGGGCGTGGGTGGCGGTGGTTTGGAAGATGGCGTCCATGCGGGCGCGGAGATCGGTGATTTTGCGGCCTGCCGGGGAGCGGGGGAGGACGTAG
>DATCMG010000376.1:0-2516 GCA_036563555.1 Roseomonas sp.
CAAGCGCCCAGGTTTATCGGGAGCCATCGCGATTGGGGAAAAATGTTTGGATTATCTCTTAAATAACATGGGATAGTTTGGCCGGCCGGGGCTGGGCCGGTGGAGCTTCCGGCAGCCAGCTTCGCGCGGCGTGGTGGCTGCGGCCCAATGGCCCGCGCCCCTTCCAGTAGGCGGAGCGGGACAGCCCAGCCCGAAGCGTCACAGCCCGGAGCAGCCGGCGGCAAGCCCTGCCAGCTTGGCCTTCGACATGATGTGGAGTGATGGTCGGCGGATGCCTGTTCGGCTCAGCCCGCTTGGCTTCCGTCGCGCAACAGCCTGCGGAACAGCGGCACCGCCGCCGCCAGCTCGGCCAGCGGCACGTGCTCATGGGGAGAATGCGCCACCCCGATGTCGCCTGGGCCGAGCACGACGCACGGAGCCAGCGCATTCAGCCGCGTGGCATCGGTGCCGAAGGGCACGGTGCGTGCGGCATGCCCGGTCGCAGCCTCGGCGGCCTTTACCAGCGGATGTTCCGGCGGCAGCTCGGGCGGGGAACCATCCACCACGAAGTCGAGGGACAGGCCGGCGCGGGCGGCCGCCTCCTCCACGGCGCGGATCACGGGGGCCGGGTCCAGCGCGCGGGAATAGCGGAACTTCATGCGCGCGGTGGCGCGGGCCACGGTCACGTTGATTGCCGTGCCGTGGTTGTCGATCACGATGTTGAAGTCGGGGAAGGGCGGATCGTAGCCGGGATCGCGCCAGGTGGGCTCGGTGCGCAGCCGGTCATGCAGGGCGCGCATCTCGGCCAGGAAGGGGATCAGGGCCAGATTGGCGTTCACGCCGATGCCCGTGGAGGAATGGGCCTGGCTGCCACTCGCCACGGCATCGAAATTGACGGTGCCGCGATGGCCCCGGATGGGCGCCAGCCGCGTCGGCTCGGCCACGATGATGCCGCGCAGCCCGGCCCGCCGCGCCAGCTCGGATTTTTCCGCGATCAGGACGGCGCCGGCCTTGGTTGTCTCCTCATCGGTGGTGATCAGGAGTGTCACGGGCTGGTTCGCGGGCATGCCTTGCGCCGCAACGATGCAGGCGGCCACCGGCCCCTTCATGTCGGCGGTGCCGAGGCCGTGCATCATGCCTTCCCCATCCACCCGGGCGGAGAAGGGGTCCTCCTGCCAACCCGTATCCGGCACCGTGTCCATATGGCCGGAGAGCGCCAGCCCACCGGGGCCGCCGCGATGGGCGACAAGGGCACGCTTGGGCACGCCCGCGGCATCCGCGAAGTCCAGCCGCTCGACATCGAATCCCTTCAGCTCCGCCTCGATGCGCTCGGCAAGCGGCAGGTTGGAGACGAAGGAGCGGCTGTCGATGCGGATCAGATCAGCGGCGAGGGCAGCCACGGCCTCGGCATCGGTGCGGTCGGTCATGGATGGGGTATCCCTTGCCCGCTCGGCGGCGGCAAGACAGGTTGCGCCGCTTCGCTGCGAAGGATCCCCCGTGACCGCCTATCTTGACCCGCGCACCGGCCGGACCTGGCCGCTGGATACGCCCCGCTGGCGTGGCGATGACGGCCAGCCGCTGCTGCTGACCGACCTGCCTGGGATTAGCCGTGACGCCATAGACCCTTCCGCCCCCGGCCTGTGGCGCTACGCCGCGGCGCTTCCGTTCCGCCCGCGCGAGCCCATCGCGATGGGGGAGGGACGCACGCCGTTGCTCGCACGCCAGGTGGAGGGCTTCGACGCGCTGCTGAAATGCGAGTGGCTGATGCCGACCGGCTCCTTCAAGGACCGTGGCGCCGCCGTCATGCTGTCGCTGCTGCGGGACCAGGGGATCACCGCGGTGCTGGAGGATTCCTCGGGCAATGGCGGCGCGGCCATCGCCACCTATGCCGCGGCCGGCGGGATGCGGGCGCGCATCCTGGTGCCCGACAGTACATCCCCGGCCAAGACCGTGCAGTCCCGCGCGGCCGGTGCGGAAATCCAGCTCACCCCTGGCAGCCGCCAGGATTGCGCGGATGAGGCGCTCCGCCAGGGCAACGACCCGGATTCCGGCTTCTTCTATGCCAGCCACAACTGGCACCCCTTCTTCCTGCAAGGCACCAAGACGCTGGCCTATGAGCTGTGGGAGGATCTCGGCTTCCAGGCGCCCGATGCGGTGGTGATCCCCTGCGGCGCCGGTTCCAACGTGCTGGGCTGCGACATCGGCTTCGGGGAATTGTTGCGCGCCGGGCAGATTGGCCGCCTGCCGCGCCTCTATGCCGCCCAGCCCGCGAATTGCGGCCCGATCGCGCGGGAGGCGCTGGGCCTCCCGCCGGAACCGCCCCGCCCGACTATTGCTGAAGGCACCGCCATCGCCCAGCCCATCCGCCCCGCCGAGGTGCTCGGCGCGCTGCGCCGCAGCGGGGGCGGCGCCGTGCTGCTGGAGGAGGCGGAGATCGCGGCGGCCTCGCTGCTCCTCGCGCGGCAGGGCATCTATGTGGAGCCGACCTGTGCCCAGGCCGCGGCCGCTCTCGGCAAGCTCGCCGCTGAGGGACAGGT
>DATCMG010000378.1:0-2693 GCA_036563555.1 Roseomonas sp.
GTCTTGTAGTAGTGATGCCCGGCAATCGTGCGCCCTTCGATGCGCGCATAGGCCGGGTGGGTGCCCCAGCGGATGTAGCCCTCCCGCTCGAACACCGCGATGGCCGTCGTCTGCGTCTCGCGCACGTCCAGGTTCAGCACGCGGTGGCCGAGCGCCGCCGCCCGCTCCTCCACCCGCCGCACCAGCATCCCCGCCAGCCCATGGCCCCGCGCATAGGGGGCGATGTAGGCATGGGTGAGCTGGGCGGCCCAGGCCTGCGCCTCGTTGTTGCGGGCGGGGCGGACAAGCTGCGCCGATCCCACGGGATGGCCGTCCAGCCGGGCGACGAACAGTTCCCGCTCCGGCACCAGCAGCACGCCACGGAAATGGCGGGTCAGCGCCTTGCGCCCCTGGGGCCCCAACCAGCCGAAGCCGCCGCCCTCGATGATGGCGGCATCGGTTGCCTCGCAGAGATCAGCCATGTCGGCGTCGGAGAGCGATTCGACCCGCTCGACCGACAGGGAATGCGCGATCTGGCTCACGGCGACCAGCGCAGGAAGTTCCGCAGGATCCGCAGCCCGACAGGCCCCGACTTCTCGGCATGGAACTGCGTGCCGGCCAGGTTGTCGCGCCCGACCACGGCCGCGACATCGCCGCCATAGGCGGTGCTGGCCAGAAGTTCCTCCCGCCGCCCGCCGCTCAACGCATAGGAATGGACGAAATAGGCGTGCGCGTCCTCCTGCAGCCCGGCGAGCAGCGGATGCGCCCCATGCGCCTCCAGCGCGTTCCACCCCATCTGCGGCAGCGGCAGGGCGGCGCCGTCCGGGCCGCGCGGATCCATCGGCGCGATCTCGCCCTTGATCCAGCCAAGGCCGGGCGTCACCCCATGCTCCAGTCCGCGCTCCGCCATCATTTGCATGCCGACGCAAATGCCCATGAACGGCCGGCCGCGCCGGAGCGCCACCTCGCGCAGCGCCTCCTCCATCCCCGGCAGGGCGGCAAGGCCACGCGCGCAGGCGGCAAAGGCACCCTGGCCCGGCAGCACCACCCGGTCCGCCGCCAGCACATCCTCGGCCCTGGTCGTGACGGTGAGGTCCAGCGGAAGCCCCTCCTCCCGCGCCGCCCGCTCGAAGGCGCGGCGGACCGAGGCGAGATTGCCCGACCCGGGATCGACAACCGCGAGCCTCATGCCATCACCCCGCGCGCCAGCGCCGGCCTTGCCTGCACCAGGCGGAGAAGCGCCGCGTCCTCGTCCGGGGCGGCCACGACACCCTCGGCCGCGAAGCCGCGGCGGCCCAGCGTCCAGCGCTCCAGGTCGCGCGCGTGGAAGCCAAGGAAGATCTGCAGCCCAAGGCCCGCCAGCCCCTCCCAGGGCTCCGGGAGGAAGGCGATGGCCGTCGCGACGACAAGATACCCGAGCAGCGCCAGCCACAACCCGTGCCACAGCAGCCAGAGCGGCCCGAACAGGAAGGCCCAGAAGGAAAACCCCTCCCGCACCAGCCGCGTGCGGGGCTTGTCGCCGCCCCTGGAGTGAATGGTGAAGATCCGCATCAGGCTTCCAGCATGCCCTTGGTGGAGGGGATGGTGCCCTCAGCACGCGGATCGGCCTCCACGGCCATCCGCAGCGCGCGGGCAAAGGCCTTGAACAGCCCCTCGGCGATATGGTGCGCGTTGGTCCCGGCCCGCTGCGTCAGATGGACCGTCATCGCCGAATTCATGGCGACGGCGCGGAAGAACTCCTCGAACAGCTCCGTATCCATCTCCCCCACCTTGTCCCGCGGGAAGCTGGCCGACCACACCAGGAAGGGCCGGCCGGAAATGTCGATGGCGCATTCCGCCAGCGCCTCATCCATCGGAACCAACGCCTGGCCGTAGCGGCGGATGCCGCGCTTGTCGGCCAGCGCCTTCCGCACCGCCTGGCCGAGCACGATGCCCACATCCTCCGTGGTGTGGTGGAAGTCGATATGCAGATCACCCTCCGCCCGCACCGCCAGGTCGATCATGGAATGCCGCGCCAGGGCCGTCAGCATGTGGTCGAGGAAGCCGATCCCGGTCGCGATCTCCGCGCGCCCGGTGCCGTCCAGGTCCAGCTTCAGGTGGATCCGGGTCTCGGCGGTTTCGCGGCTGATCTCGGCACGGCGGGGGAAGGCATCCATGGCGGTCCTTTAGACCGCCATCGGCCGGGGTGGAACCAAGCGGTGTTAATCCCGGCCGGATTGTAACCCGCGCCACGACCGCCGCCGCAGGCTGCAGGCGCCCTACCGGCGCCGCAGGCTGCAGGCGCCGTTACCGGCGCCGCAGGATGTAATTGATCGTCAGGTCGATTTCCGCCGTGTCGTCCCGGGTGCCGGGCGGGAAGGCCGGCACGGTGCGGCCCCGCAGCAGCGCCTGTGCCCCGGCATCCAGCCAGATGGAACCGGAACGGCCGATGAGCTGCACGCCACTCACCTGTCCGCTCCGGTCGACGCTGAACCGCACGATGGCGGTGCCGTCCTCCCCGGCCTCGGCGGCCTGGCGGGGGTAATAGCCGTGCTGCCGCAGCCAGGCCATGAAGGCCGCCCGCCAATCGGCGCCGAGCTGCGCCCCCCGGATCCGCAACTGCGCATTCGGCGCGTCCGGGTTGGCCGTCGCGGACGAACCCGCCGCATCCCGCTCGCGCCGCGCCCCCGCCCCGCCGGAGGGCGGCGGCGCCCGGCCAAGCCGGACCGGCGGCC